>NZ_JBFTSF010000063.1:0-34496 GCF_056399905.1 Cupriavidus sp. 01L46 | reverse complement strand
CTTGTGCACACCCCCACGCGCAGCGCTGGCGTTGCGCCGGTGCTGGATACCGCCTTTTCATAAGGTTCATCCGATTTTCGTGCGGGTCGCTTCGTAGGTGGCGAAATGGCAGGAGACGGTTTCGCATCTCCGCACGCGGGTATCCTGCGCTAGCGAGTGGATTGGTGCACGCCAGGTCCTTAAGACGTTGATGCAGAGACCATTCGACGATGGTCGATGGTCGATGGTCTGCTGCGGCTCATCCTCCGTTCATGGCATTGTCGTCGTGAGGTCTTGTCCCACCTTCCACTCGCGCGCCAGCCGCTCAGACTCGGCCCGCTGTTTGGCACTCAGTTCCGCGGCCATCCCGGTGCGCAACGCCATGTCTTCCGAACCCGGCTTGGCCTCGCGGGTCGACAGCAGCACCCAGGCGTAGGCCAGCACCATGTTGCGCGCCACGCCGAAGCCATTCTCGTAGGCGGCCGCCAGGTTATTCTGGCCGGTGGCATGCCCTTGCATGGCGGACTTGCGCAGCCATTCCACACCTTCGCGCTTGTTGCTCAGGACCACGCCTTCGCCTTTGATCAACATGCCGCCCAGGTTCGCTTGCGCGTCCGCAAGGCCCTGCACGGCCGCCTTGCGCAGCCATTTGACCGTCTCGCGATCATCCACCGGCCCACCTTCTCCGAAGTGGTACTGGAGCGCCAGGTTGTACTGGGCCGGCCCGTAGCCTTGCTCGGCCGCCAGGCGGAACCAGCGCCTCGCCTGCGCAAAATCCTTGGGCACGCCGTCGCCCGACGAATAGAGATTGCCAAGCTCATTGCGCGAATCCGCGTCGCCCTGCTCGGCGGCTTTGCGCAGCCAAGCCACGCCCGCCTTCATGTCCTCCTTGACACAGGCKCCGCGAATATAGGCAATGCCCAGATGGCCCTGGGCCGCGGCCACGCCAGCTTTGGCGCGCGCTTGCAAGGTGGTGGCGGCGGGCTCGCACTTGCCACCGATCATCGCCGCGTACAGGTCCTCGGCCTCTCCAGCCCAGACGCTGCCCGCAGCCATGGATATGGCGGCGAGTCCGAGCGTCAAGGTACGGCGTGTGTCGTTTTGCTTCATTTCGGTTCTCGGTAAAACAGGGCGCCAGCTTACTGGTGGCATGCCGTCAATAGACTAGGACAAGTCCTAAAATGCAAGCGTCGGCCGCGCCGGGCGCTGCACCCGTCGCCAACCGGTTGCCAGCCGGTCGCTTCGAGCGGATTCAACCGTCATGCCCGGGCCTGTCACCGCGCCGATATCAATGCGTCCGGACAGCGAGATGACTTTCAGAACAACTACCTGACGAAGTCGGTAAATCCCAGATCGGATGGCGCATATCGGTGCCATCCTCGATGGATACCGCGCCGGCTAATTGGATCGGTACGAGAGAGATTGCGGTGATCACGGAATTCGCCGCCCAAGCGATGCCTTATTGTAAGATAAATCTTCTAAATTTAAGATTTATACCAAAAATGATGATCTCTGCCAGGATGTAGCAAGGCGTGGCGATGCTGAACCGCACAAATAAATGCCCGGCTAGCTAGCCACCATATGGCCTGAGCAGTGGCAGGGGCTCGCCAACCGCAAAGGGAACGCTCGCAAGGCATGCCAGGAGGTGATTGGCAAACTCACGCGGACGAGCACCCTGAGTCCGTATTTCCGCGCGCTCATCCTTGGTTCATCAAGAAAAGCGCTAATGCTCTCCGGTTCCAAAGCGGCCCTGGCGCTACTTGCACCAAATCCCATAAAACCTGTCCCCCCTCCAGGAGGGGGGGAATCTTCCGATTTCCTGCCGTTAGCCATTCTGCAGCGTGGTTCCGTATGCTCTCGGAATTGTGCTGCTTAGAGCATAACAAGATGGCGCGACGCGAAGACGATCGCCCGGATCATCACAAATAGGAAAGGCGGGAACGGGATTGCAGCGCAACGGTTCGCATTGGCGATTCAAGCCATGACTCACGGGCCATTCCGCAGCGCCAACGTCCCTATGGGACAAGGGGATCAAATCGTGCATTTCAACAGCCTGACCATCAAGGGCAAGCTCCTGCTGAGCTTTAGCCTGCTAGCCATCATCGCGCTATCCATTTCCGCTTTGTCGCTACGCGCGCTGAGCCAGACCACGGACGGCTTTTCCAGCTACCTGCATGGCATCAACGCGCGCGCCGAAGTTGCCGCGCAGGTGCGGACCGCTGTCGACCGGCGCGCTATCGCGGCGCGCAACCTGGTGCTTGTCACCCGCCCCGAGGACCTGGCCCTGGAGAAGGCAGCAGCATTGCGCGCGCATGAAGATGTGCAAGCGCAGCTGGCAAAGCTCAAGGACATGGTGTCGGGCACCAGCGACGCCAGTGACACCGCACGCAACCTGGTGCGCGAGATCGACCGCGTGGAGTCGCGCTATGGTCCCGTGGCCATCGCCATCGTCGACCTCGCGCTTGCTGCCAAGCGCGACGAGGCCACCCTCAAGATGAACGACGAATGCCGCCCCTTGCTGGGGGCGCTGGTCAAGGCGACCGACGCCTATACCGAGTTCACCAAAGGCCGCCAGGTCGATACGGTGCACAAGCTGGAGGAGGACTACGCCGCGCAGCGCGACCTGCTGATCGTCATGTCCATGGCTGCCGTGGTGCTTGCCGCGGTGGGCGGCCTGCTGATCACGCGCTCCATCACCCGGCCCATGCAAACGGCCGTGGACGTGGCGCAAACGGTAGCGCGCGGCGATCTGGGCAGCCAGATTGCCGTGGTGGCACGAGACGAGACCGGCCGCCTGCTGTCGGCCCTGCGCGACATGAACGAGCGCCTGACGCAGATCGTTTCCCGCGTGCGCCAGAGCAGCGCAAGCATCGCCGGGGCGTCGGCGGAGATCGCCGCGGGCAATGCGGACCTGAGCCAGCGCACCGAAGAGCAAGCGGCCTCGCTCGAGGAAACCGCCGCCAGCATGGAAGAACTGACCACCACGGTGCGCCTGAGCAGCGAGAACGCACGGCAAGCCAACGAACTGGCCCGGGAGGCTGCCGATATCGCGCAGAGCGGCAGCACGGCGGTTGGCCGCGTCGTCGATACGATGCAGGGCATCAGCGCCAGCTCCTCCAAGATTGCCGACATCACCGGCATGATCGAAGGCATCGCCTTCCAGACCAATATCCTGGCGCTCAACGCCGCGGTGGAAGCTGCCCGCGCCGGTGAGCAAGGCCGCGGCTTTGCCGTGGTGGCCAGCGAGGTGCGCAGCCTCGCGCAGCGCTCGTCAAGCGCCGCCAAGGAGATCAAGGAACTGATCGCGGGCTCTCTCCAGCAGATCCAGGATGGCTCCACGCTGGCGGGCGAAGCCGGGCAGACCATGAATTCGGTGACCAAGGCGGTCGCGCGTGTGAGCAGCATCGTGGAAGACATTGCCAGCGCGTCGATGGAACAAAGCCGCGGCATCGAGCAGGTGAACCAGGCGATCTCGCAGATGGACCAGGTGACCCAGCAGAACGCTGCCATGGTGGAACAAGCCGCCAGCGCATCCCGCGCGCTGCAGGAACAGGGCCAGGAGCTCAACGAGGTGGTGGCGTTCTTCCGCCTGCCCGGGTCCGGTGCCCCGGCGTCATCCCGGGTGCCGCTGGCACATTGAAAAACGTGATTCTTATGCTGGCTCACAGTCATTGAATTTCATCGTAATGCCCGCTCCTCATCATAGGGCGGAGGCCAAGGCAGCACATTCCACCGCGCCGCACGCCGGGGTAGATTGCGCTATTCAGCCTCCTGACAAATCGAAGCGCCGGAATTGAGATGTCTTCGGTTTCGTTCTTTGCCAGCTACATCGGGGATTACCCAATTTCAACTTCGCCATCATGATGGCCTACTGTGCCGGTGGGTGTCGGGCTTCTCAGGTGCCCCATTGGCCGCATCGGCGCCATGGGTCCGCCTGGCCGCATCGCACAGTATGTGAACGTGCCGGCAGGCCGACATCCGGTCGCAGGGAGCCAGGAATTGGAGACGTAGGCTGTGGCAGTTGAACGACCCGTAATTTATTTAGTCGACGACGATGACATTGTGCTCTGGACATACCATGAGTTGCTTCGTGGCCTTGGCACGGATATCAGGACATTTGTTTCCGCTCGCGATTTTGTCGAATCGTACCGGCCGGCGCCGGTTGAATGCCTGGTCTGCGATCTGCGCATGCCGGGGATGTGCGGCCTGCAGGTGCAGAGCGAGTTGGCCGGCATGGGCGTTCTTCCGCCTACCATCTTTGTTTCCGCTTACTCCGAGGTCTCTTCGGTGGTCAAGGCGATCAAGGCGGGCGCGCTCGATTTTCTGGAGAAGCCCGTCGATGGCGCCATGCTGGTACAAAAGGTGCGAGGCGCGCTGGAACGCAGCCGCCAGATGTTCGCGCAGAGGCTGGCCTCGGCCGACAAAAGCACCCGGCTTGCACTCCTGACCCCGAAGGAGCGCGTCGTTGCCTGGCATGTCACGACTGGCAAGACCAGCAAAGCGATTGCCATGGAACTGGGAATCAGCGTGCGCACCGTGGAAAATCACCGGGCGCACTTGATGGAGAAACTGCAGGTCAAATCCGCGATTGAATTGACAACGCTGCTGCTCGATTGACCCATCCTGATTGACCCATCCTGCCAGGCCGCCAATGAAATAGAAGTCGCGAAAGCCAGAAATCAAGGGCCCGTCAGCTGCCGGCACGGGGCAGGAACGCTGCCGCCGCTTTTATGCTTCGCGACTCGTCGCAGGAAATCATGATCAAGCGTTACTTCAGGAGTCTGCGAGGGACAGGCGGGAGAGAGGTCCGCCAAAATCTCGTCATGACGGCGGTCGCCGTCGCGCTGCTGCTGGTCTTGAGCCACGAGGTGCTCCGGGGCCTCGAAAAGCAATTTCACCGGAGTGCCGAAAGCCGCCTGAAAGCCGTGCTGCAGGCGATATCGGACCTGGACCGGACGATGGGAGAGGATTCGGCGGCGCGAGTCGGGACCATTGCCGAGAACCCCGCCCTGATAAAACTGGTGAAACGTATCCTGGCCGATCCCGGCCGGGCCGATCTGCTGGCTGAATTCGATCAGTGGATCCTGCCGATCTACAGGAGCCGGGGCTTCGACGGTTATGCCCTGATCCGGGCGGACCATGCCGTTCTCGCGACGAGCAGCCCGCGCTATGCCCACTTCTCCAACTTGACCGAGCAGACCGTACGCACGTTGCGGGGGGCGCAGGCGCTCGGCGTTGCCATCTCGCGGCCCACTGTCTCGACGCTGCCGCTCATGGTTCAGGGCGTCGAACAGCCCGCCGGGATGTTCTATCAGCTTGCGTGCGCGCGCATCGATGCGGATGGACGGGTCGCTGGCTTCCTGTGCCTGCGTATCAATCCCTACGTGAGGCTGTTCAAGATTCTCAAGGCGGGCCGGATAGGCGAAACGGGCGAGGCTTACGTGATCGATTCCTCTGCCCGCATTCTCTCCCCGATCCGCGCCTCGGAGCGCGAGGGCGCGCCCGATCGTACGCGGCGGGACGTCGCTGAGGCGCTATGGGCGAGAGTGCCCGGCAACCGGCCTGCCGCCGATCCGCCGGTGCGCGGCCGCCCCGGCGATGCCCCGACGAAACTTGCGTTGCAACTGCTGATGGATAGAGGCAAGGAGGCGGTGGACGCCGAGGGCTATGACGGCTACGACGGACACAAGGTCATCGGGGCTAGCCGATGGTTGGCTGACCAGGACATGGGGCTGGTCGTCGAGCTGCAGGTTGACGAAGCTTATCAGTCCTACTTCCTGGTTCGCACGGCGATCGTGGGTCTTACCGCGATCGCGATCGGTCTGATCCTTGCGCTGGCGGCATTCCAGTGGCGCGCGCGCCGCGGCGTGCGCGAGAACGAGGAGCGCATGCGCGCATTCCGCCAGCATGTGCCGACCGGGCTGGCCTACATGAGCCCCGAGGGCGTGGGCATCATGGCCAATCGCGCTTATGAGGAAGGCCTCGGGGTGGCGCCAGGCGTTACCGTGGGATGCCGCGTCTGGGACATCATCCCGAATCGCCGCATCGCACAGATCAGCCGCGCTATGCACGAGCTGGTACTGGCCAGCGGACTACCCCAAAACCAGGTGCATACGACCAGCCCGCGGGACGGCGAAGAGCGCATCTTCCGCGTGGTCAAGTTCCCGGTGCGCGGGCCTGACGACGCGGGCATCATCGGCGTCGGTACCGTGGTCGCCGATATCACCGAGCAGGAGCGCACCCGGCAGGCCCTGGAGGTGCTGACCAACACGCTGGAAGCACGCGTCGAAGAGCGAACGCAGCAGTTGACGGCAGCCCGCGAGGCGGCGGAATCGGCCGCACGCGTCAAGGCGAAGTTCCTGGCCAATATGAGCCACGAGATCAGGACGCCGCTCAATGCCATCATCGGCATGTCGTATCTGGCGCTGGACCCGCTCAACCGCGAACGCGCGGACAAGCTGGAGCGCTATCTGGTGCGCATCGGCGCATCCGCCGGGCACTTGCTGGGGATCGTCAACGATATCCTGGATTTCTCGAAGATCGAGGCGGAAAAGCTCACCATCGACGCGCGCGAGTTCTACCTGTCTGAACTGCTGGATCGTGTCACTGGCCTGTTCTGGGAAACGGCGGAAGCGAAAGGCATCATGATGTCCATTTCCACGTCTCCCGCGATTCCGCTTCGGCTTGTCGGCGATCCGCTGCGGGTCGGGCAGATCCTGATCAATTTCCTGAGCAATGCGCTGAAGTTCACGGATCGCGGCGAGGTCTCCCTCCGAGTCAGGGAGACGCTCAACCGCGGCAGCCATATCGGCTTGTGTTTCGAGGTCGAAGACACGGGCGTGGGCATTGCTCCGGATGCGTTGCCCGAGCTTTTCACGCCGTTCCAGCAACTGGATAGCGCGATGAACCGCCGCTTCGAAGGCACGGGGCTAGGGCTCGTGATCAGCAAGAAGCTGGCGGAGCTCATGGGCGGGCGCGTCTTCGCGCGGAGCCAGGCTGGCGTGGGAAGCCTCTTCTCGTTCGAGGTGTCGCTGGAGATGGCGGGAGCGGACCGGGCGGCCGCTCCGGGCGCCAAGCTTTCGCATACGGCCATGGCACCGTCGGATTGCAGCTCTCTCGCCGGGCCGGCATGGCAGGCGTTGCACGGGCGCAGGGTGCTGCTGGTCGAAGACAATCCGATCAATCAGGAGGTCGCGCGGGATCTTCTCGAACTGGCGGGCATGGACGTGCATGTTGCCGGCGACGGTCAGCGGGCGCTGGTGGCGCTCAAGGAACACGCATTCGATATCGTGCTGATGGACATCCATATGCCGGGCATGGACGGTATCGAGACCACCGGCGCGATTCGCCACGGGCTGGGTCTTCATGCCCTGCCGGTGCTGGCGCTGACGGCGGACGCGATGTCGGCGGACCGCATCCGCTGCATCAAGGGCGGGATGAACGATCACATTTCAAAGCCGATTGACGCACAGGCGATGTTCCGCACCATTGCGGCATGGCTGCCGCCCGACGCCGCGCCATCGGGCGCGGCTCGCAGCCCGGCTKGCGCGGGAACGGCGATGGCGGCGCAGGCGAGGCCACAGGCGTTGGCGGTGACGCAGGCCCTGAAGGGCGTACCGGGACTGGATGCCGCCGCGGGGATCAAGCTCTTGTTCGGCCGCGAGGATATTTACATCAATCTGGCCAGGCGCGTATGCGCCGAACGCGCGGACGTGGTAACGCGGATCCATGAGGCCATCGGGGCTGGCGACTTTGGCCAGGCAAGCCTGCATGTCCATGGCATGAAGGCCGTGCTCGGCATGCTTGGGGCAGCCGAGCTCGCGCAGGCATGTTCGGTGCTGGACCGTGGCTTGCAGGATGACCGGGCGGATGCCGTGGCGCTCTCCACGCTGGCCCGGGACTTCCCGGCGCTGATCGCCAACCTGCGCTCCGCGTGCGCCGTGGGCGCGGTATAAAAAGAGTCCAGAGCCATCCCGGCGCGTGAATCTGGCGCTTCATCCGCAGGAGGGGACACAGGGGAGTGCTGTTTCCCTGCAAGAATCGGCCATGCTGGTAAGCCTCACACGCCAGGCACGCTCTGGACCGGAAAAAAGGGGGGGCGGCCGTGACATCGTGCCCCGGAGTCGCCAACGTTTCAGCGGCTCTCCACACCGACCGGGGCAGCGCACAGGTCGAGTCCGGTGGACAGCAACCTGAGCGACCACAGTTCAGCCTGCGTGAATGCGCCGTCGATCGTCACCCATGGGTAGCGGACACCGGAGATCGTGTTCTCGAAGGCGATCAATGTCGCGTCGCTGTCGACCGCGCAAACGAAGCGCCGGATGCCGATCCTCGGATGCCGTACCTCATAGCGCGCGCGATGTTGGAGCCGGAACTCGTTCTTGCCTTCCCGGGTCACGATCCATATCGCGTGCTCCGGCGGCCCGGGCGCCAGCGCATTGAGCACKCCGCTTAACCAGTCGTCATACGCCAGCGAGGTTTCGCCGCTGCCCACCGCCGTCATCCACTGGTCGATGCGCAGGGTATGGCGAACAGTTTGTTGATGCGTTTCCATGCCTCATGATGGCTTGGCGACGGCTGCCGCGAAAGAGTGGAATTACTCAGGTCGCGCACCCGGTATTCGCTTCCGTTGCCAGGGGGAGAAATGGGGGAGGAGGAGAGTATTTTTACTCTTTCCGGTCCAGCGGGAACTCGTGACAATGCGGCCGTTGCTTCGATTCAGCGAAAGACGGGCCTCGATGCCTGCATGGACTCGCTGTTGGCCGGGCAACATGCCGGTTTGGCACATGGCGTGTGGCGGTGCCGGCAATGCGGACACGTCTTTTGACGTAGTCGGCGTGCATTGAAGCGATTGCGGGGGTGTCAGTGTCAATGCCATGCGACCGATGTCCGTTTCTCTTGGGAAAGCCCACCTCGGTGGGCTTTTTTTTTGCCACGCCGCCCGGAGTGGGGTTAACGGCAGCGGATGCCAATACTTGATCCCCTCCGCAAGAGGGGGCTGAATTGCGGCGCGAGATGGCCGTTATGGCAAGACAGGGGCCGGGACGCCTGGGGTTGTTGCGTCCCGTGCAATCTGTGGCCAAGTCCGGGCGAAAAGCGAACCGGTGCGAGTAATCCGCTATGTCAACGCAATATGACGGCATGTCTTTCGAAGCGCGCCGGAAACGCCGTCTTGTTGCCTGCCCGGCAAGTATCCCGACCTGAATCTCCCCATGCGCTCTGATAATGCCGACGCCCAGCCCACGATTCTTGTGGTGGATGATCTTCCAGAAAACATCGCGATGATGGCCGCGTTGCTTCAGGATCGCTATCGGGTGAAGGTGGCGACCTCGGGCAGCGCGGCGGTGCGCATCGCTACGGCGGCGCCGCCAAGCCTGATCTTGCTTGACGTGATGATGCCGGACATGGATGGCTACGAAGCGTGCCGGCAGCTCAAGGCGAACCCGGCCACGATGGACGTGCCGGTAATCTTCCTGACGTCCCGTACCGGTGAGCACGACGAGACGCGCGGGTTCCAGGTGGGCGCGGTGGACTACATCATGAAGCCGCTCAGCCCGCTGGTGATGCACGCGCGCATCGCTACCCATCTCACCCTCAAGAACGCCAGGGATTTCCTCCGGGACAAATCGGCCTACCTGGAGCAGGAGGTGCAGCGGCGGTTGCGGGAGATCTCCGTGATCCAGGACGTCACCATCATGGCCATGGCATCCCTGGCGGAGACGCGCGACAACGAAACCGGCAACCACCTGCGGCGCACCCAGCACTACGTGCGCCGCCTGGCGCAGGCGCTGCGCCACCATCCTCGCTTTTGCGAGGAGCTCAACGACGAGACCATCGAACTGCTGTTCAAATCGGCGCCGCTGCACGACATCGGCAAGGTCGRCATCCCCGATCGCATCCTGCTCAAGCCCGGCAAGCTGACCCCCGAAGAGTTCGAGGTCATGAAGACCCACACCACGCTGGGGCGGGACGCCATTGCGCATGCCGAGGCACAGTGCGGCACCCCCAACTCCTTCCTGCGCTACGCCCGCGAGATCGCGCACTATCACCAGGAGAAATGGAACGGCAGCGGCTACCCCGACGGGTTGTCGGGCGATGCGATTCCGGTCTCCGCGCGCCTGATGGCGATCGCCGATGTCTACGATGCGCTCATCAGCCGGCGCGTCTACAAGCCCGCGTTTCCCCACGAGCAGGCGGTGAGGATGATCGGCGAAGGGCGCGGCAGTCATTTCGATCCGGACATGGTGGACGCGTTCCTGGCCATCGCGCCGGAGTTCCTGGCCATTTCGCAGCGCTACGCGGACACCGACGCCGACCATGCGCGCGAGGCGGCATTGCTGGCCGCCAATGGCTATCCCGCCACGACTGCCACGACCGCTACGACGCCTTAAGCATGATCGCCGCATCTGCCTCTGCATTCCTGGCTGCCTGGCGCAGGCGGGCGGCGACGCGCGCCGGTATCCGGCGCTACACCTATCCCATGCTGCTGGTGGTGACCGTCTGCCTGCTGGCTGGCGGCGCCACCCAGCTGGTGTACGAGAACGACCGGGCCAGCCTGGGCGCGCGGGTGGAGTCGATGCTGGCGACGAACGCGCGGCTGCTGGGGCTCTGGAGCGGCGAGCAACAGCGGCGGGCCGAGCGGGTCGCGCGCCTGCCAGAGGCGCTCAGGCTCGCGCGCCCGCTGCTCTTGGCGCCGGGCCAGCCGTTGCCGGATGGCGAGGCCGTGGCCAGGTTCGAGCAATGGGTGACACCAGTCTTCCAGAGCAATGGCTACCTCGGTTATGTCCTGGCTACGCCAGACCTCAAGATCGTGGCGTCGGAGCTGCCCGGCCGCACCGGCCGCTTGCTCCTGCCGGAGCCTGCCCAGACGGCCCGGCGGGCGCTGGAAGAGGGCAGCGCGGCCTCGCCGCCCTATCCTGCCCCGGAGCGAACCCGGGACCCCTGGGGCACGCTGACGGACCTGCCGTTCCAGGTGGTGTGCGCCCGGTTGCTGGACGCGGGACGCGCCATTGGCGTGCTATGCCTGCGGCTGGATCCCGGTGCCGTGATGCTGCCGATCATTGCGGCCGGCCAGTTCGGCCGCACCGGTGAGCTCTACGCCATCGACGCCCGGGGCCGGCTGGTGTCGCCCAGCCGTTTCGGCCCGGAGCTGGAGGCCAAGGGCCGGCTGGCGCCGGGCACCGCGTCCATGCTCAATGTATGGGCACGGGTCCCTGGCCAAAGTGGCAAGGACGGGGGCAGCGCCCAGCCGGGCGGCCCGCTGACCCTGGTTGCCGAGCGCTTGCTGCGCGACCATTCCTCTGTGCTTGCCTACGACTACGCCGACTACCGTGGCCAGCGGGCCGCGGGCGCAGGCATCTGGGTCCCCGGTCTGGAGATGGGTTTGATCGTGGAGCAGGACATGGGCGAAGCGTTCGCCCCATACCTGTTTACCCGCGACGTCCTGGCGGCACTGACGGCCATCATCCTGCTGCTGATCGGCACCGCCACGTGGATCGCGCGGCGCGACGGCAGGCGCCTGGCGGAAAGCCAGGAAAGGATGCGCGCGATGCTCGAGCACTCGCCCGCCATCATGTCGCTCAAGGACCGCGGTCACGCCATGCTGGCCCTTAACCCGGCGATGCAGGCGCTGCTCGGCGCGAGCGAGAGCGAAGTCCTGGGCAGGTCCGACTGGGATTTCGGCGCCAACCCCGATGTCGCGCAGGCACGCCGGGAAATGGAGGCGCGCGTGATGTCCTCGGGCAAGGCCGAGGAGCACGTCTACGCGATGGAGACGCCCCATGGCGAGCGCCATCTCCAGGTGACGCGCTTCCCGGTGCGCAACCCGGCTACCCATGAGGTGGTGGGGGTCGGCGCGGTGGGCATCGATATCACGGAGCAGGTCGAGGCCAACCACCGGCTGACCTCGCTGTCCCAGACGCTGGAGCGCCGCGTCGAGGAACGTACGCGCGAGCTTGCCGAGACCAATGCCGAGCTGGTCGTGGCCAAGCAGGCCGCGGAGAGCGCCGCGCATGCCAAGGCCAGCTTCCTGGCCAATATGAGCCATGAGATCCGTACCCCGATGAACGCGGTGATCGGCATGGCGCATCTGGCGCTGCGCACGCGGCTCGACGACAAGCAGCGCGGCTACCTGGAAAAGATCCAGCATTCGGGCCAGCATTTGCTCGAGATCATCGATGACATCCTCGACCTGTCGAAGATCGAGGCCGGCAAGCTGGAGATCGAACGGATCGATTTTTCGCTGGAGCGGATGCTGCGCACGGTGAGCGACCTGGTGGCCGATCGGGCCGTGGCCAAGCACCTCGAGCTGATCGTCGAAGTCGCGCCGGACGTGCCGGACTCGCTGCGCGGCGATCCGCTGCGGCTGCGCCAGATCCTGATCAACTTCGCCAACAACGCGGTCAAGTTCACCCACCAGGGTGAAATCGTCATACGCGTCGAGCGCCGCGGCGCAGGGCAATGCCAGCCCCGCATCCGCTTGCGTTTCGAGGTGCGCGACACTGGTATCGGCATCGATCCCGCGATCCGCTCGCGCCTGTTCCAGAGTTTCGAGCAGGCCGACACCTCGACTACCCGGCGTTACGGCGGCAGCGGCCTGGGCCTGGCCATCTGCCGCCGTTTGGTGGAGCTGATGGGCGGCACCCTCGGGGTCGAAAGCACCCCGGGCCAGGGCAGCAGCTTCTGGTTCGAGCTGGACCTGCTGGCGGGCAAGAAGCGGCCTGCCAGCGCCATGGTCGCGCCACAGCTGGCGGGCTGCCGCCTGCTGGTGGCGGACGATCACGACTACGCCCGCCAAGTCATCATTGCCATGCTGCGCAACTTTGGCTTCCGCGTGGACGAGGCCGCCTCAGGCCGGGCCGCATTGGCAAGGATCGCCCAGGCTGACGAAGCCGCCGATCCCTACCAGGCCGTGTTCATCGACTGGAAGATGCCCGGCCTAGACGGCATCGAGACCGCTCGCCATATCGACGCCCTGCGCCTGCGCCACCCGCGCCCGCGCCGCGTCATGATTACCGCCCATGGCCGCGAGGAAGTCTTGCGCGAGGGCGAGCGATCGGGCTTTGACGCCACGTTGATCAAGCCGGTGAGCGCGTCCCTGCTGCTGGAGGCGACAGTGCGCACGCTGTCCCCGGACAATGACGCGCCACCGGAGGTGGCGGAGCCGCATTCGGCGGCGCTCGACGTCATGCCGGCGCTGCCGAGCGCGCGCGTGCTGCTGGTGGAAGACAACGACATCAACCGCGAGGTCGCGGTCCACTTGCTGCAGGCCGCGGGCATCTACCCCGATACGGCCGAGAACGGCGCCGTGGCGCTGCACCTGCTCCAGGCGGGCGCTTACGACCTGGTCCTGATGGATGTGCAGATGCCCGTGATGGACGGGTTTGAAGCCACCCGGCACATCCGCGAGCAAKAGAAGTTCGCAAGCCTGCCGGTGGTGGCGATGACGGCTAACGCGTTGCCGGAGGACCGGGCGCGCTGCCTGGCGGCCGGCATGAACGACCATATCGCCAAGCCGATCAGCCCGCCGGCCTTCTATGCCATGCTGCGCCAGTGGCTGGCGGTGCCGGGCGGCGACGACGCAGCCCCGCCAGCCGGGTCCCGGCCGGCCTGGGTGGACGCGCTGGCAAGCTCTGCGCATCTTGACGTCGGCGGCGGCCTGGGCCGTGTCAGCGGCCGCGCGGAAGTCTACCGGCAGTTGCTTGAGCGTTTTGCCAGCGGCTACGCCGACATGCCGGACCGGATCGGCGAGCGCCTGGCCCGCGGCGACCGCGACGGCGCGTTGTCGCTCGCGCACTCGCTCAAGGGCTTGGCCGCCAATCTCGGCGCCATGTCGGTCTCGCGCGCGGCGGCCACGCTGGAGGCGAGCCTGCAACTCCCTCACGTGCCTGGGCGCCCCGATCCCGCCACGCTGCTGGCCGCCTTGCGCACCACCTTCCTGCCATTGCTGGCGACCTTGCGCACGCACCTGCCAACCGGGCCCGCAGCGTTGGATGCCGGCGCGCCAGACGCGTGCGGCCCGCTTGCGGATCCCGATGTCACGCAGGAGGCCGTGCTCAAGCTTGTGCGCGAACAGCTGGAAGAGGGCGACAGCGCGGCCAATCACACCTTTGCCCGCCACCGGGACATCTTTACCCGCCTGCTGTCCGCCGAAGGCTGCGAGCGCCTGCAGGCACAGGTCGAGCGTTACGACTACGCGGCGGCGCTGGCCACGCTGGACGGCGCCGCCGCGCCCTAGGGGCGGCCTCGGCAGCCCCGGATAGCGGGAATCGCTTCGGGTACTTCGGGTCTTTGTGGCAGTGCACGCCGTGAGGCGTTTCGATCGCAAGAAACGGAGTTCTTGCGATCGAATTGAGGACTATAGTGTCCTCACACTAAGCAGTTCCTGGACGTGATCATGCATGGAGATGCCAATATGCCAGGGGCTCCTTCGCTTGATGACGAGCGATGGGCGGCCGTGGCAGCGCGAGATCCTTCGGCAGACGACAAATTTGTCTACGGAGTCAGGACGACGGGGATTTACTGTCGCCCGAGTTCCTCGGCCCGTCTCCCGAAACGGGAGAACGTCGAGTTCTTCGATTCCGCCGAAGCCGCGGAAGCCGCTGGTTACCGATCCAGCCGACGTGTCTCTTCGGACCGAAGTGCCGCGGCTGCCCAGCGTGCCGCCCTGGTCGCCGAAGCTTGCCGGCTTATCGAAGTCTCGGAGGTCCAGCCCAATCTCGAAGCTCTGGCTCTGCAAGCTGGCATGAGCATGTTTCACTTCCACCGGATATTTAAAGCCGAGACTGGTTTGACGCCGAAAGTGTACGCGAGCGCGTCCCGCGCCCGGCGGCTCCGCGAGGAACTCGCCGGTGCCGAGACCATCACGAATGCAATCTACGAGGCCGGGTTCAATTCGAACAGCCGCTTCTACGAGGCATCCGCCGGCATGCTCGGCATGTGCGCACGTGACTATCGGGATGGCGGCCAGAACGCGGTAATCCGCTTCGCTGTCGGCMAGTGCTCACTGGGTGCCATCCTGGTCGCGCAAAGCCAACGGGGCATCTGCGCGATCTTGTTGGGAGATGACCCCGACCTTCTCGTGCGTGATCTGCAGGATCTGTTCCGCAAAGCAAGTCTCGTCGGCGGCGACGCGGATTTCGAGCGATTGGTCGCGAACGTTGTTGGCTTCGTCGAGGCGCCGGCAATCGGGTTGAATCTTCCGCTCGACGTCCGAGGTACCGCGTTCCAGGAGAGGGTCTGGCAAGCGCTTCGCGAGATTCCGCCAGGTGCAACGGCCAGCTACACCGAGATCGCAGCGCGTATAGGTTCACCGAAGGCCGTGCGCGCAGTTGCCCAGGCTTGCGGCGCAAATCATATCGCGGTGGCCATTCCTTGCCATCGCGTTGTCCGGCGAGATGGCGACATCTCCGGATATCGATGGGGCGTTGCGCGCAAGCGGGAATTGCTCAAGCGCGAGGCATAGTCCCGCCACTCCAAAGTCGTCTAGCAGCGCAAGCCCCAACAACATCAGGTGCGATTGATCGACACGCCTCCGTCAACCAGCAGCGCTGCGCCGGTCATGAATGACGAGGCGCCGGACGCCAGGTAGAGAACCGACTGCGCAAGTTCCTCCGGCGTAGCGATGCGTTTGAGCGCGTGTAGTCCTGCCACATGCGCCATGGCTTCGGGCGACGCACTCATTGTGCGCCCCATGGGCGTGTCTACTCCGCCAGGAAGGATGGCATTGACGCGAATGGCCTTCGGTYCAAACTCTGCGGCGAGTGATTGTGTCAACCCGATCAATCCTGCTTTGCTGGCAGCGTAGGCTGCGACGCCGGGGAAGCCGACGGTGTACCCAACAAACGTCGAAGTGAAGATGAGGCTTCCGGCGCCGCGAAGCTCCATCGCGGGGATCTGATACTTCGCGCCAAAGAACGCGCTGGTGAGGTTGGTGTCAATGGTCTCGCCCCAACCCGCCGCCGAGACGCCCGGCGTGGGCCCCATTTCGCCGAGTGTCCCCGCGTTGTTGAACGCGATGTCCAATCCACCGAAACGGTCAACGGCCGTCTGCACGAGAGTTCGTGCATATGCCTCCTCCCTGACGTCGCCTGCGACGTATGCAGCCGTTCCGCCATTTCCAGTGATTTCCCTCACAAGGTCTTCCAACTCAGCCTTGCGACGGGCGGCAACGACCACCGCCGCGCCCTCACGAGCGAAAAGTAGCGCGGTCGCGCGTCCAATCCCGGAACTGGCGCCGGTGACGATGGCGACTTTGTTCGCAAGCGCATTCATTGTTCTTTCCTATGTTCAAATCGATCAGCCGTCAGTCTGCCTGCCTCTTGAGGCGCAAGAACTCCGTTTCTTGGCATTGAATTCAGGCGAAATTGAAAGACACCACACACCACCGCCGCCGATCACCGATTTCAACAACGGCAACCTCGCTCAGGGCCATGTTGGCCTCAGTGCGAGTGCCGGTGATGCGTATCCGGATAGTGCGGGTGCTTGTGCACCAGCGGCTCGTGCCGGTGCAGGTGCCGGTGCGGCTCCTGCCCGTCCCAGTCGAAGGCGTGCGCGTGCTGGTGGTGCGCATCGTGGCGATGCGCGTGGGTGTGCTCGGTTGCCACGTGGCTGTGCTCGTGCTCATGATGCTCGCGCAGGTGCAGCCATACGCCCAGCGCCATCAGCAGCGCCGCCACGTAGAACACCGGCTGCGGAGCCTGCGGCCACATGCCGAACGCGATCGCCACGCCGAACAGCGGCGCTACGGAGAAATACGCGCCGGTGCGGGCGGTCCCCAGCAGCCGCAGCGCGATGACGAACAGCGCCAGGCTCACGCCGTAGCCGAGGAACCCGATGATCATGGCCGCGCCCAGCGCGGGCAGCGCCGGCAGGTGGTCACCGCCGGCCAGTGCCAGCCCGGTGTTGCACAGTCCGGCAACCAGCCCCTTGATGCAGGCGATCAGCATGGCGTCGTTGCTTGACACCTTGCGCGTCAGGTTGTTGTCGATGGCCCARCACAGGCACGCGCCGACGATCAGCAAGGCGCCGGCGGACAACCGCAGGCTGCCCGGCTGCCAGGACAACAGCAGGCCGCCCGCCACGATGGCAAGCATGCCAAGGACGATGTGGCGGCTGGCGTTTTCCCTGAAGACCAGCCAGGCGATCAACGCGGTGAATACCCCTTCCACGTTCAGCAGCAGGGAGGCCGATGCCGCGCTGGTGCTGGCCAGGCCAGTCATCAGCAGGGCCGGCCCCGCCACGCCGCCGGCCAGGATGGCGCCCAGCAGCCATGGCGTCTCGTGGCGCGGCACGGTGAGCGGGATTGCGGCAGCGCCGGTCATGCTGCGCCGCAGCGCCAGCAGGATGCCAAGCCCCAGCCCGCTGCCCAGGTAAAGCAGGCCGGCCAGCAGCAACGGCGGGATCGACCCGGCCAGGGCCTTTGCAAGTGGCGTACTTGCCCCAAACAGCAGGGCGGCGGCCAGGGCAGGGGCGGCGGTTCGGATGGCCATGGGCAAGGTGGAAAGGCGTGGCAATGCCGTATTGTCGCGCTACGCCGTGCTGGCGGGGGATGCTATATATTTCAGCCTTGGACGCCATGCCGGGCATGGCGGTTTCCACTCTGGAACGCTATGAAATCACCCTCGCAATACGTGGGCGGCTGGCTGATCTGCGCGGCCGCGCTGCTGATGCTGCCAGCCTGCGCCATCCTGCAACCGGTGCAGGAAGGCCAGAAACTGATCGGCTCCCCGGAAAGCGCGGTGCGCGCGACCTTCGGCGAGCCCAGCGGTGTCTACCGGCTGGCCGATGGCTCCGCGCGCTGGATCTACTCCAAGCAACCGCTGGGCTATGAGGCCTACGCGGCCGATTTCGATGCCGGCGGAAAACTCACGAACTTCCGGCAGATGCTGGTCAATTCCGAGATCTACCAGGCCAAGGTCGATAGCTGGACCAAGCGCGACGTGGAAGAGCATTTCGGCAAGCCGCTCGATCCGGTGCAGTACTACCCGCTGATGCAGCGCGATGTMTGGTCCTATCGCTTCCGCCAGGACGGCAACCTGTCCTCGCTGTTCAATTGCTACTTCGACAAGCAGGGCATCCTGAGGCAGGTGCAGATCACGCAGGATCCGCTGGGTGGGGATTCCAGCAGGGCGCACTGATATGCGTTGGCATGGCCTGCAATCCATGCTTCGCCACAAGCTGAAACGTTCTCCCCCAGCGCGCGCCCACAATGGCGGCGAGCCCTTCCGGAGAGAACCCCATGCCAGCCCTGCCCAGCGCGGATGCACGCGCCAACCACGCCCAAGGCGCCAGCGGCCGCGCGCTGGACATGGCCCTGCTGCTGGCTTTGTCCACGCTCTGGGGCGCGTCTTACACATTCATACGGCTTGGCGTGGCCACGATTCCCCCGGTCACGCTGATTGCMGCCAGGACGTTGATCGCCGGTGCGCTGCTGGTGGCGTGGATGGCGGCAAGAGGCATGCAGATCCCGCGCGGCGCGGCAGTCTGGCGCCGCCTTGCGGTGCAGGCCATGCTCAACAGCGTGGTGCCGTTTACGCTCATCGCGTGGGCGGAGCAATCGGTGCCGGCGGGGCTGGCGACGATCCTGAACGCCGCATCGCCGGTGATCGCCGTACTGGGCACTTGGCTGGTCACGCGCCATGAGCGCATCACGGCACGCAAGCTGTTCGGCGTGGCGGCGGGGCTTGCGGGCATCTGCCTGATCGTCGGCACCAGCGCGCTGGGCGGCCTTGGGCAGCAACTGCTTGCGCAACTGGCGATCGTTGCCGCTACCGTGTGCTACGCCGGCGCGGCCATCTACGGGCGCGCGTTCAAGGACCTGCCCGCCGCCGCGCCCGCCGCGGGCTCGATGCTCGTCGGGGCGGCGCTGCTGGTGCCGGCAAGCCTGGCCATCGACCGGCCCTGGACGCTGCATCCGTCGCTGTCATCGCTTGCCGCGCTGCTGGCGCTATCCGTGTTTTCGACCGCGCTGGCCTTTGTCATCTACTTCCGCCTGGTACGCACGCTGGGGCCGGTGGGCACCACGGCGCAAGCCTATCTGCGGGTGCCGATCKGCGTGGCCATCGGCATCGTGTTTCTTGGGGAATCGCTGGCTGCGGGGGCGTGGGCCGGCCTGGCGTGTGTCGTCGCGGGCGTAGCCGCCATGACGATGCCTGCGCGGCACCGGCCAGTCCTGCAACGGGAATAGGCCGCGGGGAGGATGCCATCCGCAGCGAACGCGGCGTGCGCCAGGGCAAGCTCAATATCGTGATGGTCGAGGCCGACGCCGACGCCGGTCACATGCACGGGCATTCGCACCCGCACCCGCATGACTGAACACGCTTAAGGGGCCTGGCACTGCCGATGGCATCCGGGCCCCTGGCTCCCGGCTACTGGCTACTGGCTACTGGCTACTGGCTACTGGCTACTGGCTACTGGCTCAGAACCCGGCCTTGTGCATCGGGCCATCCCAGCCGTCGAGGTACTTGGGCAGGGCGTCGTCGACTTCCAGCACGCGATGGCGATAGAACAGGTGCATGGCCGGCTGCAGCGCATCCGGCAGCGCACCGCCGCAGGCCCGCGCGAAGAGGGTGTTCGGGATCACCGACATACCCAGCCGGTTGATGCCAAAGAGCGTCTCGCCGCACTGCGGGCAAAACTGGCGCTGGAGCTGCCGGGTTGCATGGTGATAGGTGGCCAGGTGCTGGCCGCCGCGCTCCACCACCACGTTGGCCGGCTCCCAGGCCGTGGCGGCGAACACCGGCGTGGCATAGAAATCCCGGCAGGCCTGGCAATGGCAATTGGCTCTCGCCACCGGTTCTCCGGCAATGCGCAGCTGCACCCGGCCGCAAAGGCACTCCAACGTAGCGGGAATCTGCATAGGCGTTATCTCCTGTTGTTTGTGTTTCGTGTTTCCTGAATGGCGGAGTGCATTCTACTTGGCCGCGATGCAGGCTGCAGGGCGGGCCCTCCGGGCGCCGATCCCGCCACGGCTGCATCCAGCATGGCGCCGAACAACCCGATCAGCAGCGCGATGGCCGAGGCGATGAACCACCGCACCGTCTTGCGGTATTCGGGCACCTGGTCGTTATCCACCCTCTGCGGGCATTACAATGCGGCTTCAATGCCGCCGCATTGCCCGCAAAGCTGGCCGGCCTGTTTTTTTTGCCTACGCCTAATCCCCTACCTCGTTATGTCCTCGCTTCCCCCCTCAGGTAATCGCATCTGGTTCGATGGTGCCGCCGGTAGCATCGAAGCCTTGGCGGATGCGCCGCAAGGCCCGATCCGCGCGATCGCCGTCGTGGCGCACCCGCATCCGCTGCTAGGTGGCAGCGCGGAACACAAGATCCCGGTGGCGCTGGCMAGGATCTTCCAGGCGCGAGGCTTCCTTGCCGTGCGGCCGAATTTCCGGGGCGTGGGCGGCACGCAAGGCAGCCACGATGCGGGAGAGGGCGAGACGGACGATGTGCTTGCCGTGGTCCGGCAGATCCAGGCAGCGCACCCGGGCCTGCCGCTGGCGCTGGCGGGATTCTCGTTCGGCGCCTATGTGCAGACGCGCGTGGCGCAGCGTTTGCTGCGCGGCGGCGAGCCTGTCGCGCACCTGATCCTGGCCGGCATGCCGGCCGGGCCGGCGGCCGGCGGGCGCACCTACGACACGCCAGCGGTGCCGGCCGATGCCTTTGTCATCCATGGCGAGAACGACGCCAATGTGCCGCTGCAAGCGGTGTTCGACTGGGCGCGCCCGCAGGAGCTGCCGGTCGTGGTGGTGCCCGGCGCCAACCATTTTTTCACTGGCAAGCTGCCGGTGTTCCAGCKCGCTGTGGCGGAGTACCTTGATGCCCGGCAGCGCATCGCCGGGGCCGCCAGCTAGCGGTTAGCTATAGGTCAGCCAAAGGAAGGCTAAAAGCGCGTCAATCCATGGCCGCATGCGCGACGGCATCGCCGTCGGCGTGGCGCGTGGGCTTGATCAGCAGGATGAGCGGCACCACCAGCAGCGTGGCAAGGAACATGACCTTGAAATCGTTGAGGTAGGCGATCATCGCGGCCTGCTGGTTGATCGACTGGTTGAGCATGGCCAGGTCATAGCGCGAGCCGCTTGCTAGCAGGGATTGCAGGGCCGGGTTGTACACGCTCACATTGGCCGCCAGGTCGGCGTGGGCCACCTGCGTGTTGCGGGTCATCAAGGTCTGGATCACGGAGATGCCGATGCTGCTGCCGATATTGCGCATCAGGCTGTAGGTAGCCGTGCCGTCCGCGCGCAGTGCCGGCGCGAGCGTGGAAAACGTCAGCGCGCTCAGCGGCACGAACACCAGCCCCAGGCCAAAGCCCTGGATGATGCCGGGCCACACGATATCGGACACCGACAGCACCACGGTGTACTGCATCATCTGCCACAGCGCGAAAGCGGAAATCAGGAAGCCCGCAAACAGCAGCACCCGGGCGTCGATCCGCTTGAGCAGGCGTCCGGCCAGCAGCATGGAGAGCATGGTGCCGGCGCCGCTTGGCGCGGTGACCAGCCCGGTGGTGGCCACCGGATAGCCCATCAGGTTCTGCAACATCGGCGGCAGCAGGGCGCGGGTGGCGTACATCACCGCGCCGATCACGAAGATGAAGCAGGCACCGGTGGCAAAGTTGCGGTCCTTGAGCAACTGGTACCGGAAGAATGACCTGGGCCCGGCCGTGGCGGTGTGCGCCAGGAAATACAGGAAGCTGACCCCCGCCAGGATGGCCTCGATGCGGATCTCCAGCGAGCCGAACCAGTCGAGCTGTTCGCCGCGGTCGAGCATGGCCTGGAGCGCGCCGATGGCCAGGCCGAGCGTGATGAAGCCAAACGCATMGAACTTCACGGCCCGCGCCGGCGCCCGGTTGGGCAGGAAGGACAGCACGCCAAACAACGCGAATGCGCCAATCGGCACATTGATGAAAAACACCCATCGCCAGTTGTAGCTGTCGGTCAGCCAGCCGCCCAGCGTCGGGCCCAGGATGGGCCCCACCATCACGCCCATGCCCCATACCGCCATCGCCTGTCCCTGCTTTTCGCGGGGGTTGRTATCCAGCAGGATGGATTGCGACAGCGGCACCAGCGACGCCCCGAAAATGCCTTGCAGCAGCCGCGACGCCACGATCTGCGCCAGCGTGTCGGACATCCCGCAGAACGCCGAGGCAATGGTGAACCCGGTGATCGAGATGGCCAGCAGACGCTTGACGCTGAGCCGGTCGGACAGCCAGCCGGTGAGTGGCGTGGCGATCGCGGCAGCGACGATGTACGAGGTCAGCACCCAGGTGATCTCGTCCTGCGACGCCGACAGGCTGCCTTGCATGTGCGGCAGCGCCACGTTGGCGATGGTGCTGTCGAGCGTCTGGATCAGGGTCGCTGCCATGATCGCGATGGTGATCATGGGCCGGTTGAGCGGCATTTCTACGCGCCCGGCTACCGCTTCGGAAGACATGGATTGAACAACCTGGAGGGGTTGGGTTAGATAATAAGCATGCTTATTATACGATCACACCAAAGCGTGGCAAGCCGCTTTTTGCAGGCGTGGCGGCGTGCCCGAAGGAGATCTTTGTACAATCGCGCCATGGAAACGAAACTGGAAAAGCGCTTTGGCTTCCTGGTCTCGGACGTTGGCCGCCTCAACGGCAAGCGGTTCGATGAACTGGCCAAGTCGTCCCTCGACCTCACCCGGGCGCAATGCCGCGCACTCGCCTACCTGTCGCACTACGGCGAAGTCAACCAGGTGCGGCTGGCCGAGCTGCTGGAAGTCGCGCCGATTTCGGCGGGACGCCTGCTTGACCGGATGGAAGAGGGCGGCTGGATCGAGCGGGTGCCCAACCCGGAAGACCGCCGTGAGCGTGTGGTGCGCATGACACCCAAGGCGGAAAGAGCACTGGACAAGGCCCGGCGGGTTGGCGACGAGGTTGCGGCGGAGGCGCTGGCCGGCCTCAGCGAGCCGGAGCGGGAGCAACTGATCGGCCTGCTCCAGCGCGTGCGGCAAAACCTGGGCACGATCGTCGATCGTTGAAGGCGGGCGGCAAGCCCGTCCAAAACCCCTAAAATTCTCTAACCTGGCGACGCCTTGCTTTGCCGCCCTACTTGGCCGCGCCGCCCGCGCGCCGCGCCATGGCAGGCTTGGGCTTTGGCGCCTCGGTAGCGCCGCCAAAAGACGCTTGATAGATCTTCCCAGCCTCCTCATACAAGCGCGCGCGATTGTCCGCCTGCAGCCCGATCTGCTTGCCGCCGATTTCGATCTGGACCAGCCTGTCCTGCGCAGCCATCTCCGCGCCGAACTGCGCGTAGAACGCCGTGGCGGCCTGGCCCGATGCGCTGTAGTACTGCATGGCGGCCTGCAGCGCCATGGTGTTGCCCATCTGGGCGTTGAACGCGCCCGCACCCGAGAACGCGCCGCTGGCCATGCCCGCCCCGGCCATGGCGAAGGCGCCGGCCATCGACATCATCTGTTGGCGCGCCCCCTGCCTTTCCTTGGCTAGCCGCATCGCGCGAAAGCTCTTGCCATAGGCGCCGTCGAGCAGCTTGGCCACCAGGGCGCGGTCCTGCGCGCCGACCCATTTGCGTTCGGCATCGGCAAGCTGCGAGATCAGCTTCAGCTTGGCCTCATCGCCGGGGGCCGGTGTGCGTGCCGCCAGGCGCTCGGCCAGCGGCTTGTCGTAGCGCGCGACATAGGCTTCGAATGCCACGCGGGTTGCCTGCGCGGCATCGATCCGTGCGAGTCCGTCGGCCACCACACGCGCCAGGTTGTCCAGCGTTTCGTTGCGCAGCTTGCCGTCGGCATCGAAATCCGGTGCCGCGGAGGCTTCGTAGTACGCCTTGCTGAACGGCTCGTAGGTCTGCGGGAACGCCACGGCTGCATCCGGTGCGAGTGGCACGCCCGCCTTGGTCGGGATGGGGGTGCTGTAGTCCCAGGAGTCGCCCGCAAAGCCGTAGATCACATCCGGATGGGGCACGTCGCGGGCCTCCAGCGCGGGGCACGCCGCGGCATCGAAGGCCGGCATGATATTCAGCGCCGGCTTGTAGGCGAGCACGCCGCAGGTCTTGGCCGACGCTAGCCCGGCCGTGGACACGCTGGCGATGACCTGGGCCGCGCCATGCGTGCTGCCCTTGTGGGTTAGCGGGACATCCCACAGGTCCACGACCATGCGCGCCGGGAAGCGATTGCGCACCAGCGGGCGATAGACCAGCTTGCCGTTCTCGGCATCGAGTATCAGCGGCTCCAGTGCGATGTCGGCGGGCGGGATGTAGCGGCCAAGCAGGCGGGTGAACTCCGCCGCGTAGTAGATCGAGCCGGCGGGAATGCCCTGGTAGGCGTCGTGGATGCCGTCAAAGCCCATGATGGACACCGGGTTGTTCCACACGAGATCGTTGTAGCGGCTGACCCAGTTCGGCTTGAGGAGCGCCTGCGCGGATTCCGTGATGGCCTGCGGCCAGCGCACGGCCACCAGCGTGCTGCCCGTCAGCGGCTGCACGGCGGCTACGGTGCCTTGCTGCTTGTACGCGGCATCCATGCTGGAGAAATTTGTCGTGCTGCAAGCGCCCAGGCAAAGCGCGGTGGCCGCGACGGCGACGCCGCGCAGCAGGGTTCGGTTGGTTTGGCTCAAGGCAGTTTCCTCGTCGTGGCTGGGTTCGCCTCTGTGGCGGGCAATTTGGTGATGGGTGGGCAAGACGCCTCTGCCGCGCTGGCGGCTTGCGCGGCGCGCGCCCGGCAACCCGGGATGCCGGCGCCGGGCGCATCGGCATGCACGCCGGCGGGCAGTTCGACCTGGCCCAGCAAGAAGCTGCGCATCGCCTCGCCGGACACCGGCGCCAGCGAATCGCCCTGGGGGGCCTCTCGCGCCATTTCGGCAACACGCCCCTGCCCGGCCCCGGCGATCTGCGCGATGTCCGAGCCCATCGTCGCGGCCTGCTGGCTCATGGACCCGCTCATCGCCATGGCGGATTGCCCCAGCGCGGCGCGGCGCTGCTGCAGCTCTGCCGCTTTCTGGCGGGCGAGGCGTTCGCGCTCCTGCGCCTCCTGTTCCGCCCGGCGCTGCTGTTCGGTGCGGCGCTGTAGCTCGGCCCGGCGCTGTTCCTCCAGCATCGCCTGGCGCTGCTGCGCGGCGGCGGCGCGCTCCTGTTGCTCGCGCTCGCGGGCCGCCTGCTGCGCATTGCCCCGGCCCTGGTCCAGCGATGCCGCTTCGGCCTTACGCTCTGTCTCCCGCTCGCGGGCTTGTTGCGCCTGCTGCCGCAACTGCTGTTGCAACGCTGCCTGCTGCCTCAGCTCGGCTTGCCGTTGCGCTGCCAGGCGGCGTTCCTCTTCGAGCCAGCGTGCCCGCGCCTGGCGTTCCTGCTCTTGCGCCTGCTCCTGCGCGCGCCGCGTTCGCTCGATGTCGGACAGCTGGCAACGGGCGCCGATAGCCGGCGGTTCCGCGTCCTGCACCAACGGGCCAAGCGCCTCGTTCCAGCTATTGCCGGGGACGTTGTTGATGAAGACGGAGCCCTGGCGCGTAAAGCCAGCCGTGGTGCGGACCTGCCAGTCGAGCTGGCAGTCGACCGGTTCGGTGGTCTGGGCGAGTACGCGCAGGATGTAGCGGTCGCCGGAGATGCGAAAGCTGGTGACGACGGCGTGCGCCGGCAGGATCAGTGCCAACGCGCTCACGCCAATGGCGGTGCGAAATAATTTGTGCATTACGGCAAGGCCGCGCAACGACGCCAGAATCATTTTGAAACGGCCTCTTAGCAGGAGAGGGAGCTTGCGGCTCCATGGCGGGGGAGGGCTTATCCCATGAATGTGGGATGCGGCACGGAAAGGCCTATGGGAAAATCCCGCCGGGAAAGTGCGTTCCATCAGGATTATTTAAATAATTCTATTTAAATAAAATCCAATTCGCACGACCGCTGGCGTAGCGGCACGGTTTGCAACGTCTTCAACGTGAGGGCCGCGGCCACTGTGGAATGGCTGTCGCGGTTGCAGCCCGGCCGCCGGCGTCTCAGACCAGTCGGGCCACGTCCTCCACGGCGTCATCCAGTTGCAGCTTCAGCAGCTTGAGCAAGCAATACAAGCCGTAAGCCTCCTCCGTCTTCTCGCTCTGCAGCTCCGCCAGTTGCAGCAGGCTATCCATCCCGGCGCTGACGCTTTGCAACTCCGCGCAACCGTTGGCGATGCGTTCGCGCAGGCCGCGGTCCAGCGTTTCGATCCGGTCGATCAGTGCGGATACGAGGGGCTGTTCCTCGGCATTGGCGGGGCGCGTCATGCCGATCAGCTCGGCGATGAGATCGCCTTGCCTGCTGATGGCGAGGAGCGGGTCGGTGGGACTGCCGCCGCGCGTGATCGAATTGGGGCCGGCTCGGGCGCTAGGATGCATGCAAGCTCCTTAAGAGGGGGAGGCTATGGGGGCAAGACCTGGCCGCCTGCTTCAACGCGAGCGTGGCGGACTCGTAAAAGCATACTGCTTCTGCGGTCGCTCACCTTTAAGAAATTTCTKGATTTGCAGGCCGGGTGCGCCCATGTTCGAGCGGGTGGGTGCTGGTGAAGCGCAGCCTTGCCATCTGCTCCGCCGCATCCGATAGCAAAGCGCTCGCGTTGRCCATGGCTTGCTCGACAGTGATCGGGCCGGGCGCCAGGGAAAAGCAGCCCGTGAAATGTGTCCCCAGGGCCGGCAGCGCGGCGGGGTCGATGGCGCCGGAAAGCAGTGAGGCGGGCACCCCACAGGCATGGGCGCGCTGGCAGGCGATCAACGGCGCCTTGCCGCTTAGCGTTTGCACATCGCTGCGTCCCTCGCCGGTGATCAGCCAGTCGGCGCCCGCGAGCGCGCCATCGAGGTCTACGCAGTCCGCCACGATGTCGGCGCCCGGGCGCATCTGCGCGCCAAGCATCAGCAAGGCGTAGCCGAGGCCGCCTGCCGCTCCCGCGCCTGCCGCGTCCCTGGCGCAGCGCCCGAGCGCCGGCTCCAGCAAGCTTGCGTAGCCGGCGAGCGCGGCATCGATGGCATCCACATCCTGCGCTTGCACGCCCTTTTGCGGGCCGAACACGGCTGTGGCGCCCCGCGGCCCGGTCAGCGGGTTGCTGACATCGCACATTGCCACCAGCCTGGTGGTGGCCAGCCGTGGGTCGAGCTGGCTGGTATCGACCGCCGCCAGCTGCGGCAGCGCGGCGGGCGTTGGCGGAATGTCGCGGTCCTGCGCATCCAGCAAGCGCAGCCCCAGGCCATGCAGCAGCCCGGCGCCGCCGTCGTTCGTGCTGCTGCCGCCAAGGCCGACGAAGATCTCGCGCACGCCCAGGTCGAGCAGGGCCTTGATGGCATCGCCGAGGCCGGCGGTGGAGCGCTGCGCCACGGGGCATGCCATGCCCGCCGGATCGGTGATGCCGACGATTTCCGCGGACTCGATCACGGCGCGGTCGCCCGCGAGCAGCGCTACCGTGGCAATGCGCGTGGCGCCGTCCGCGCCGCGCACCTTGATGCGGGCGCGCTGGCCGCCGGCGGCCAGCATCGCGTCGATGGTGCCTTCGCCGCCGTCCGCCATCGGGCGTTGCCGGATCGTCGCTCCGGGCAGCGCGCGCAGGATCCCGGCGGCGATGGCGGCGGCGACCTGGTCGGCCGCAAGGGAGCCCTTGAATGAATCGGGGGCAATGACGATAAGGGGATCGGGAAGGCTAGGCATAGGGCGCGGCGGGGTGAACGGCGCTCACCGCAGGGCAAACGCCATACCGAGGAAAAGAGGAAAAGAGGAAACGGGGGAAGGGCGGCCGGGCGGCAGCAGGTGCCGCCCGATGGCAAAGACTGCTGGCTAAGTCGTGCCCTCAATCCTTCTTGGCCGCGACTTCATGGTTGGCCATCAGCTCAAGCGCGCGGACCAGCGCGGAGTGATCCCAGTCCGAGCCGCCATGGCTTGCGCAGGCATTGAACAACTCCTGGCAGGTGGCCGTGTTCGGCAGCGACACGCCCATCTCGCGCGCGTTCGACAGCGCAAGGTTCAGGTCCTTCTGGTGCAGCCCGATGCGAAAGCCCGGGTCGAACGTCCGTTTGATCATGCGTTCGCCGTGCACTTCCAGCACTTTGGACGACGCAAAGCCGCCCATCAGCGCCTGGCGCACGCGCGCCGGATCCGCGCCGGCCTTGGAGGCGAACAGCAGGGCCTCGGCAACCGCCTCGATGTTCAGCGCCACGATGATCTGGTTGGCCACCTTGGCGGTCTGCCCCGCACCGTTGTCGCCCACCAGCGTGATGTTCTTGCCCATCAGTTCGAACAGCGGGCGGACGGCCTCGAACGTCGCCACCGGGCCGCCGACCATGATCGACAGCGTGGCGTTGCGGGCGCCGACCTCGCCGCCGGACACCGGCGCATCCAGGTACTGGCAGCCAAGCGCGTTCACGCGCTCGGCGAAGCCCTTGGTGGCGATGGGCGAGATCGAGCTCATGTCGACCACGATCTTGCCGGCGCTCAGCCCGGCGGCAATGCCGCCGTCGTTGAACAGCGCGGCTTCCACATGCGGGGTGTCCGGCACCATCAGGAAGATCACGTCGGCGCGTTCGGCCACTTCCTTGCCGGAGTGGCAAGCCACGCCACCGCTGTCCAGCAGGGATTGCGGCACGCCGCTGCGGCTGGACAGGCTGACTTCGTGCCCGCCTGCGATCAGGTTGGCGGCCATCGGGGTGCCCATGATGCCAAGGCCAATAAATCCAAGCTTCACTTTCGTTCTCCGTTAGTCGATCTCAATGGCATCGCTTGCCGCCGGACGCCTGCGCAGCGGGCACCGCGATACCGGTGCCTCAAATCTCTTAGATCTCTGGTCTCGATACTGTCTGAAACGCTGTCTGAATTGCTGTCTGAATCTCTGGCTGAAATTCTTGTCCCGAAACGGGCCGGCTCAGTATCCCGATGTTTCGCCGCCTGCTGCCTGCCCGTCGCGCATCTGCGTCACCACCTGCCGGGCACCGGCCGCCATCAGGCGCGCATCGGAGCCAACGGTGACGAACTGGAAGCCTTGCTCGATCCTGCGCAACGCCGCTTCCGGCGCGCCGTTGTGGATGCCGGCGACCACGCCGTGCGCCTTGGCGCGGGCCACCACGTGCGCGATCGCCTCCGCGACGGGCGGGTCGACATCGTCGAAGGTCGGGCGGCAGCCGAGCGCGAGCGACAAGTCGGACGGGCCGATATAAACCGCATCGAGCCCTTTGACCGAGAGGATGTCGTCCAGGTTATCCAGCCCCTGCTTGGTTTCGATCATCGCGAAGACGACGATGGTTTCGTTGGCGCGCTCGGGATAGTCGGGGCCGCCATACAGCATGCCGCGGATCGGCCCGAAACTGCGCGTGCCCATCGGCGGATAGTGGGTGGCCGCGACCAGGCGCTCCGCGTCTTCGCGCGTGTTGATCATCGGGCAGATCACACCGTAAGCGCCGGCGTCGAGCACTTTCATCAGGATGCCTGGCTCGTTCCAGGGCACGCGCGCCACCGGCATGGTGTCGGTGGTGGAGATCGCCGTGAACAGGCTGAGGGCATCGCGGTAGTCCAGCGCGCCGTGCTGCAGGTCCACCGTCAGGGAGTCCCAGCCCTGGTGGGCCATGGTCTCCGCGGCAAAGCTGCTGGGGATGGACAGCCAGCCATTGACGACGGCTTGCCCGTTCGCCCACATGTTCCGTATCCGGTTCTCGCGCATTGTGTCTCCTGTAGCTTGACTTATAAGTTATCGTACAACATCGGGCAAGTATAACCCCCGCGCGCACGCCGTCAAGCGAAGCGGCGCGGTTTAGGCCGGTTTGGGGAAAGTTAGTGCGCTGAGAGGCCCGGGGCAGGCGGGAATCGCGCTGAGGCCATGACATGGCTCGCGATGAGCCATGTCATAGTATGTCTTGAGGTCTTGCTAATGCAATGCGTCTTAACGCTTGCCCACGCGGAAAGCGATTTCGCCGACACCCGCCACGCCGGCGGTCACTTCGTCGCCGGGCTGCAGCGCGCCGACGCCGGCCGGCGTGCCCGTGAAGATCAGGTCGCCAGGGGCCAGGGTCACGCTTTGCGACACATAGGCAATGACATCGGCCACGGGCCAGATCAGCTCGTTCAGGTCGCCCTCCTGACGCGTCTCGCCATTGACCTTGAGCCACACGTGGCCTGCGCCGGGATGGCCGATGCTGGCCACCGGGTGCAGCGGGCCGCACGGGCCGGAGGCGTCGAAGCCCTTGGACCAGTCCCACGGACGGCTCATCTTCTTGGCGGTGTCCTGCAGGTCGCGGCGGGTCAGGTCCACGCCCACGGCGTAGCCCCAGACCAGGTCGAGTGCCTGCTCGGGCTGGATGTCCGCGCCGCCCTTGCCGATTGCCACCACCAGTTCGATCTCGTGGTGCAGGTTTTCCGTGAGCGGCGGATATGGCACCGTGCCTTCGGCGGCGACGACGGCATCGGCCGGCTTGGTGAAGAAGAACGGCGGCTCGCGGTCCGGGTCATTGCCCATCTCGCGGGCGTGCGCGGCGTAGTTGCGGCCCACGCAAAACACGCGGCGGATGGGAAAGCGGGCGCTGCTGCCGGCTACAGCGACGCTTGCCTGTTCGGCGGGCTGGATAACGAATTCGGTCATGTCTGGGTCCGTCTGTGACGAAAGCGGGGGGAGGGATTACTTTGCGAAGACCTGGCTGATGTCGCCAAACGCCTTGAACTCCAGCGCGTTGCCCGACGGATCCAGGAAGAACATCGTCGCCTGCTCGCCGACCTGCCCCTTGAAGCGCACATGCGGCTCGATCACGAACTGCGTACCGGCGGCGCGCAGCTTCTCKGCCAGTGCCTCCCAGGCATCCATGGACAGGATCGCGCCGAAGTGGCGGACCGGCACTTCGTCGCCGTCGACGGCGCTGGTGGCACGGTGGCCGCATTCTTCCGGCGCGAGGTGGGCGACGACCTGGTGGCCATAGAAATTGAAATCGATCCAGGCGTTCGAGCTGCGCCCTTCAGGGCAGCCAAGGAGCTCGCCATAGAAGCGGCGGGCCTCTTCCAGGTCGTTGACGGGAAAGGCCAGGTGGAACAGCGGGGTTGCGCTCATCAAAGGGGCTCTTGTGCGTGGGGGTTGTCGGTGTGCTGCCGCGTTTGATTGTAATCAGCAGAAGTCGTAATATGAAACGAATCATTTCCGTGCTCAGCATCAAAGATTTCAATATGAATCACGCCATGTCGCCTGTGATCCTCACATGATCCCCACATGATCCGTTACTTCCGCACCTTCCTTGTGGCAGCGGAGACCTCGTCCTTTTCCGCTGCCGGCACGCGCCTTGCCCTCACCCAGTCAGCGGTGAGCACCCAGATACGCCGGCTGGAGGAGGACCTTGGCTGCACGTTGTTCGACCGGGCCGGCAAATCGGTCGCGCTGAGCGAGGAGGGCCGCAAGCTGCTGCCGGAAGCCGTGCGCTTTGTCGAGCTGTACGAGTCCATGAAGGGCCGCGCGCATTCCGCCTCCGACACCACGCCGCTGGAACTTGGCGCTGTCTCCACCGTGCAGGCCGCGCTGCTGCCCGGGGCCATGAAGCGCTTTCGCGCCGGATTTCCCAAGACGCACGTCAACATCGTCCCCGGCATGTCGACCCAGTTGCTGACCCAGGTCGATGCCCGCGAGCTCGACGTGGCGGTGCTGATCAAGCCAAGGCTCGGCATCCCGCAGGAACTCAAATGGGTGCCGCTGATGCGCGAGCGCTTTGTCGGCGTGGCGCCGGCGGGCTCGCCGCGCGACTTGAAGGCGGTGCTGGCGGCCATGCCCTTCATCCGCTACAACCGGCATTCCATGGGCGGGCAACTGGTGGACCGCTATCTGCGCCGGCACCGGCTGTGGGTCGAGGAGGGCATGGAGCTGGACGAGCCCGCGGTGATCCTGCAGATGGTCGACGAAGGGCTGGGCTGCGCGATCATTCCGGCCGCGCTGGTGCCGCTGCKGGCCGCGCGTAACGTTGTGGAAATACCGTTGCCCGGCGAACCCATATTCCGCGAGATCGGCGTGCTGGTCCGGCAGTCGTCGCTCAAGCGCGCGTCGATGGCCGCGCTGATCGATGCGCTTGTCGCCGAGGCCGCGAGCGCAACATGATGCCCTTGCCCGGGCCGCGCAGGCTTTGCCGCAGCCTGAAAAAAAAAGCACCCCGCGCGGCGGGAGCACACGCGGGGCGACCAGGACGAAATGGCGGCACCCGCAAGGGCGCTGCCGGGCCAGCAAATCTTCAGATCTTCAAAGTTCGGGGTTCCAGTTCAGTCAGCGCGCCGCGCGCAAGGCGCCGCGGAATGTGTAGCTGATGCCCACGCGCAGCACGGGGAAGACTGTCAGCATGCCGGCCGCCAGCAATCATTGCTCGTTCCATGTCTGCTGCACCGGCGCGGGCCGGATCCTTCTTCCCTGATGGGTTGCAACGCTGTGGCACCTCGTCGCGTTTCGCGGCGTGCGGGGGCATATTAAGCAGCGGGAAGAGGGATCAATGCGAGGAGGAGCAGGGCCATTGCAGCTTTATCCCGGCTTTAGGAACGGCGGCGCTGCCCGTGGCCGGCCAGGCGGGAGCGAGGCGGGCGGATGAACTGTCGCGTGCATCACCTGATGGGCTGCTGGCACGGCAATTTGCCGCATATTGGTGCATATGTAGGTGCAAACACCGCGCAATGCTGTCGTGCCGTTCAACACGCAAGCATTTATTCCGCCAGGCTGGCCAGGAAGACTTGTCGCAGGGCCACAACGGGTGCAACCCATTGGTCCGGCGTGTCGTAGTTGCCGGCCGTGACGGCCAGCACGAAATCCAGGTCCGGAAACACAAAGAGGCGTTGCCCGCCGTTGCCGAATGCGCCCGCCCAGCGCTGTCCGATGACGCCACCCCTGGTGTTCAGGGGAATCTCGCCGACGTACCACAGGTAGCCATAGCGCCGCGTATCGTCGACTACCGCGGCTGGGCGCAGGCTGGCGTCGAGCCAAGCCTTGGGCACCACTTGCCGGCCATGCCACTTGCCGCCGGCCAGCACCATCTGGCCGATCCGCGCCAGGTCCCGCGGCGTCAACCGCAGCCCGGACGCTGCCGATGGCACGCCGTCGGCGCCCTGCACCCATTCCGTMTTGCCGATATCCAGCGGTGCGAACAACACCGTGTTAGCAAACGCGGGCAGCGACTGGCCGGTGCCTTTCTCGATCAGCCTGGCCAGCAATGCCGGCGCCCCGCCGTTGTAGATCCAGCCGCGCCCGGGCGTTGTTACCACGGGGCGCTCGAGGATAAACCGGTAGCGGTCCGACGCCATCTCCATGGCGATCTCGCTGTTGGCCGGGTCGGTGTACGGCACATTCTCATTCCACTCGGTGCCCAGCGTCATGGTCAGCGCGTGTGCCACCGTCAGCGGCGCGAGCTTTGGGTTGGCTGCCAGGTCGGGGTACTCGGGAAACTGCGCCAGCAGCGGCTGGTCCGGCGCGGGCACCTTCTGGCTGGCCAGCGCGACGCCGTATAGCAGGCCGACAACGCTCTTGGTCACGGAGCGCATATCGTGCAAGGTGTCCGGCCCGAAGCTGACCTTGCCTAGCGGTTCACCCCAGCGGGCATCCGGGCCGGCCATGTATTTCTCGAACACGATGCGGCCATGGCGCAAGGCGACGACCCCATGCAGGCCAGCCAGTTTGCCGTTTGCCTGCAGCGCATTGAAGCGGCCTTCCAGGTCGGGCTTGAATCCGGCGTCCGCCGGCGAAATGGCCTGCCACCCGGCGGCCCGCGCCATGCMGCTGGCCCCGACGCCGGCCACGCCGGTCATTAACAGCGCACCTGACTTGAGCAGGAATTCCCTGCGATCTGCAACTGGCATTTGAGGTCGTCTTTCGCAAGTTTGCGTAAACAGGATCAGGCAGCCGGCGGTTCGTCCTGGAGAAAACGCGCCGGGATGGCGTCCTTGATCGGGAACATGGAGAAGTAGGGGCGGGCCTCGGCCAGCACGCGCGCAACCGCGGGACGAGCCACCAGCCGTTCGAAATAGGCGGCAAGGCGCGGATGCGTTGGCGCGAAAGGCACCACCACGGCCGCGTAAAACAGCGCGGGCTCCGCGGCGCAGTCCGCCAGCGTGAAGTGCTCGCCGACCATCCAGGTGCGGCCGGCCATGCGCTGCTCGATCATGTCGTAAGCAGTGCGCAGGGCGGCTTGCGCGTCCGCCACGCCGCGCGGGTCGCGCTCTGCCTCCGCGCGCAGCCGGTCGCCCACGATCTTCTGCATCGGCAGGTGCACGTAGAGATCGAAGATGCGATCCCACAGCCGCGCCTCGCGGCGCTCGTCATCATCGGCCGGCAGCAGCGCGCGCGCCCCCGGGTAGTGCTGGTCGAGGTAGTCGATGATGATCGTGGATTCCGGGAGCGTCACGTCGCGGCTGTCGTCGCGCAGCACCGGCATCTTGCCCACGGGCCAGAGCGCCAGGAACGCGGCGCGCGAGTCCTTCTCGCCAAGGTGCACCACAACGCTGGAAAACGGCGTCTGGTTCTCGTAGAGCGCGATCAGCACCTTGTGGCAGAACGAAGACAGTGGATGGTAATGGAGAGTCAGGGCCATGATGGTTGCTCCTTGCC
>NZ_JBFTSF010000062.1:0-25915 GCF_056399905.1 Cupriavidus sp. 01L46 | reverse complement strand
GGCCAGACCTTGGGTGACCGGCTCGAACATGCTGGGTGGAATGGCAAGATAATGCAGCGGCCGCGCCGCGTTGCCCAAGGCCCGGCACAGTTGTTCGTATGTCGCGCTGTCCCGGTAGTCGCCGCCGATGTACTGGAGCCGGGCCGCGAGCCGAGCAAACGCAACGGCATCCAGACCGCCATGTTTCTCCAGGCTGTCGCGCACGCTGTTGCGGAACTCATCGAGACTCCTGCCGGATCTCGCCACGCCGATAATAGGCAGATCGAGGTGGCTACGCTTGATCATCGCCTGCAGCGCCGGGAATATCTGCTTGTAGGCCAGATCGCCGGTGGCGCCGAAAAAGACCAAGGCGTCGGAAAGGGATGCCGTCATCATTCGTCCGATGCCGCGGCAGTCTTTTCCACGTGGCCGCCGAAACCGTGGCGCATGGCCGACAATACCTTGTTGGCAAAGTCGGCATCGCCGCGCGAGCTGAAGCGTTCAAAGAGCGCGGCGCTCAGGATGGGGGCCGGGACAGCTTCGTCGATGGCGGCGGTGATCGTCCATCTGCCTTCTCCGGAATCCGACACGCGGCCAGTGAAGCTCTCCAGGTTCGGGTCGTTCAGGAATGCGCTGGCGGTAAGATCAAGCAACCACGAGCCAATCACGCTGCCGCGGCGCCATAGCTCCGCGATCTCCGGAAGATTCAGGTCATATTGGTAGTAGTCCGGGTCTCGCAGTGGGGTCGTTTCGGCATCCGCATCGCTTTTCCGCTTTCCGACGCTGGCGTTGCGCAGAATGTTCAACCCTTCCGCATACGCTCCCATGATGCCGTACTCGATGCCGTTGTGAACCATCTTGACGAAATGTCCCGCCCCGTGCGGGCCGCAGTACAGGTAGCCGTGCTCGGCTGTGCTGTCTGATTTTTGCCGCCCCGCCGTGGGCGGCGCCGCATCCTTGCCTGGGGCGAGCGCGGCAAAGATCGGGGCGAGATGCCGGACAACTGCCTCTTCCCCACCGATCATCAGGCAATAGCCACGCTCGAATCCGGCCACGCCGCCGCTGGTGCCGCCGTCCACATAGTGAATCCGGCGTGATCCCATCGCGGCACCGCGCCGGATGTCGTCGCGATAGTAGGAGTTGCCCCCATCAATGATGATGTCATCGGCGTCGAGCAGCGGCACAAGTATCGCCAGATCTTCATCGACAACGGCGGCAGGTACCATCAGCCAGATCGCGCGTGGCTTGCGCAGCGCGGCTGCCAGGTCTTTCAGGGAAGACACCCCGGCGACACCGGGCTGCAACGCGGCGGCGACGGCCTCCCCGCGCACGTCATAGACCACGCATTCGTGGCCGTGCTTCGTCAGGCGCCGCACCATGTTGGCGCCCATGCGCCCTAGTCCAATCACGCCGAGTTGCATCTTGTACCTCCTGCTCGAGGAACGTTGCGACGGGATCCACCCTGGATCCTGATCTCGACCGAATGTGGCCGGTGGTCGTCCACCAGCGGAATGGCCTGGCCGGGCCGCTCGATACCATCGATGGTCATTCCCGGCTTGCCATCCGTGGAGTGCGGCAGGACGGTAATGTGGTAGGGCGTCCTCCGATAGCGGTAGCTCACTTCGAATGACGTCCAGTCAGCTGGCACGCACGGCGCCACATCCATTTGGTCTTCTGCAAGTGTCACGCCCAGAAGCGATTCGACAATGAATTGATACATCCAGCCGGCCGAGCCGGTGTACCACGTCCAGCCGCCGCGCCCCATGTGCGGCGCACGCGCATAGACATCCGAYGCCAGCACGTAAGGCTCCGTCTGATAGACAGCTATGGTGGCCGCCGATGCGGCGTGATGGATCGGATTGATCATCTTGCACAGTTGCCAGGCTCGCCCGGCGTCGCCCAGGGCCGCGAACGCCATCGCGGCCCAGACCGCCGCATGGGTGTATTGGCCGCCGTTCTCGCGCACCCCACGCAGATACCCCTTGATGTAACCGGGRTCGGGTTCGAACTGGTCGAAGGGAGGATCCAGCAATTGGACCAGCGCTGCCTCGCGGTGCACGAGTTGCCGGTCGACTGCGTCCATTGCCTGACGCGCGCGCTGGGCATCGCCCGCGCCGGACAGGACCGACCAGCTCTGCGGGATCGAGTCGATTCGGCATTCCGTGTCTTCCGCGGAGCCCAATGGCGAACCGTCATCGAACCAGGCGCGGCGATACCAGTCACCGTCCCAACTGCTCCGCTCGATGGCAGCGCACAGGCGGGCCGACTCGCCCAGGCAGCGCTCGGCAAACGATGGATCGTGGTGTCGATGCGCGAGTTCGGCGAACCGCGTCAACACCGCGCACAGAAAGAAGCCGAGCCACACGCTTTCGCCCTTGCCGCCAGCGCCGACCAGATTCATACCATCGTTCCAGTCGCCGGACCCCATCAGCGGCAAGCCGTGCGCTCCGAAGCGCAAGCCGTGCTCGATGGCCCGCACACAGTGTCCATACAGGCTGTCCACCTCTTGCGATTGCCGTGGCAGTTCGTAGCTGGACGCCTGGCCGGCCTTCAGTGCGCTGCCTTCGAGGAACGGAACGGGCTCGTCCAGCACGCCGGCATCGCCGGTAACCGCCACGTAGCGGCATGTCGCCAGCGGCAACCACAGGTAGTCATCCGAGCAGCGAGTGCGCACCCCGCGTCCGGCCGGTGGATGCCACCAGTGCTGGACATCGCCTTCGGAAAACTGGCGGGACGCGCTGCGCAACAGGTGCTCGCGTACCAGCTCCGGCGTGGCGTGCACGAGGGCCATCACGTCCTGCAATTGATCGCGGAAGCCGAACGCGCCGCTCGATTGATAGAACGCGTTGCGTCCCCACAGCCGGCAAACCAGGACTTGATAGACAAGCCAGCCATTGGCGAGTACGTCAAGAGCCCGGTCCGGCGTTCTTATCCGCACGGTGCCCAGCGTGCGGCGCCAATAACGCTTGACCGCCGCAAGCGCGCGGCGCGTGGCAGCGACGCCACGGAAGCGGGCGATCAGCTCGCGGGCCGCCTCGATGTCATGTCCGGCGCCAAGACGGAAGACGATCTCGCGCTCCTGGCCCTCGGCCAGATCCAGCCAGACACGAATCGCGGCACAGGGGTCGAGCCCTGCGCCCACGGTATCGGAAAGCCGAAGCTGCGACATTGCCGCGGGATGACGCAACGAACCGTTGCGGCCGAGAAACGCTTCGCGATCTCCGCTAAAGCTCCGGTCCGCCTGGTCGTCGGTATCGAAGAAGGCCGTGCGTCCGGCAAAGTCCGTGTTGTAGGGGTTGCGGGCAAGCAAGGCGCCACTGTTGGGATCGAGACTGGTGACCACGTGCATCCGCGTTTTCTCGCGCTGGTCGCCGAGCACCCATTCCAGGTAGCCCGTGACGGATATCCGGCGGGGGCGACACGAGCGATTGCGCAGGGTCAGGCGTACGAATTTTACCGGTGCGTCAAGCGCGACGTACACACATAGCTCGGATTCGATTTCGTCCTCGCCGTGTTCGAATGCGCTGTAACCAAAACCATGGCGCGTTTCGTACGCTGCCTTGCCGCCACTCGGCAGCAGTGTGGCCGACCAGAAGTGGCCGGTGTCTTCGTCGCGGAGGAAGTACGCCTCGGCATTCGTATCGCCGACCGGGTCATTCGACCACGGCGTGAGACGAAACTCTTGTGCGTTCTCGCTCCAGGTGGTGGCGCTGCCGCTTTCTGAGACAAGGCTACCGAACGACGGGTTCGCTAGTACATTGACCCACGGCGCCGGCGTTGGCTTTCCGGACGTCACCGTTATCACATACTCCCGCCCGTCCGGCGTGAATCCGCCAAGCCCGTTGGGGAAGAGCAGGGGCCGCTGTGGCCGGTCCGCAGAAGTAGCGGTGGAAGCAGCGGCGGTCGCGTCGGCGCTACGCTCGGCCGGTACGGGGCGAATCGATTGCCGGGCAGGGAGGCTTCTTTCGCCGAGGTTCTCCCACGCGCCGTCGCCGTCGTTTATCACGATCCGGGCAACCGTTTGCAGCAGGGTCCGGCTTTGATCGTCGATCGCTTCGGCGCGGAGCACGAAGATGCCTCCATGCCGGCCGGGCGCATCAATGACGCAGCAGGCGCGGGCAAGGGCCGTGATCCGTTCGCGCAGGGGCTTATGGCCAGCGCGGTCTTCGCAGACGATAACAAGGTCAGCCGCCAGTCCCATCAAGCGCCAGTAGGTATGCGCATCCACCAGCCGGCGTACAAGCTCGAGGTGCCGCGGATCTGCAATTTGCAGCAGCACGATCGGAAGGTCGCCGGAGATGGTGTAGGCCCATAAGCCAGACTGGCCTAGCCGGTTGCTGGCGAGAATGTCCGGACCGGCACGCAGCAAGGCATTGGCGTAAATCACGGAACTGGCGAGGCGCTCGAAACGTTGCGCGTCCGCCTCGGTGGCATGGAGCCTGTTGAGGAGCGCGCGGCTATAGGCGGGCGCCGCGGCGAGAGCGCCGTCCGCGAACTGCTGATCCTGGCATTTCCTGAGCAGTGCAAGGCATGCCTCGCGGGTTGCCGCGACGCCGCTGACCAAATCCACGATCGCGGTTTCGCCTGGGCCAAGCGTAATTGAACAGCGTATCGCGACCACCGGGTCCAGGACAGGCCCGGCGCTCCCGGACAATGCTGCATTCCCGCGCAACGCCTGGGGATCCGCCGTGGTATGGCCGCGGCCGATGAACCGCATGCGATCCGTCTCGTAGCTGATGTCGCCCGTTGTCGGAGGATGCTCGGCGAGCATGTGGAACATCCAAGGCGTGGGCTCGTCGGGGGTGCGCTGCCGTCGGGTGCACAGGATCGCCTGGCGCTCCCGGTCGATTGCTGTTTCGATAAACAACTTGTTGAAGGCAGGGTGGACGGCATCCTCCGCCGGCGGGCCCAGCACGATCTCGGCATAGCTCGTTAGATCGAGCTTCCTGTGGGCGAGCGAACGGTTGGTGACGCGAACCCGATGCACCTCGATGTCGTCTTGCGGCGCGACCGCGATATCGGTCGTCGTTTCGATGTCGCGGTCGCAGCGCCGGAATGTCGCGCGGCCCTCCGGGAATGCTGCTTCCCAGGCATCCGCCTGCGCTGACGTCGGCTGATAGGTGGAGGACCAAAAGTGTCCGCTCGCGAGGTCGCGAACGTAGCAAAATGAGCCCCAGTTGTCGCAGGTTGCGTCTTCGCGCCATCGCGTCAGCGCGATATCGTTCCAGTGGCTGTAGCCGCCCCCAGCGCTCGTGACCATCACGTGGTAGTTGCCGTTCGAGAGAAGGTGTACTTGCGGGGCCGGCGCGGCAGGACTGTCGAAGCTGCGGCACGGCATTGTCCGGGCAGCGGCGGCCATGGCCGTGCTCCGCAGAACCGAGTCCGAAGATCCACCGGCATGCGCGGATTCGTCGTCTACTTCGTGGGCCATGATGAAGCGGCTCAATTCTTGGCTGGGCCGCGCGGCGGGTAGCGTATGGTGAGCAATCTACCGCAAGGGATATGCAATTTCGGTCCGCCAACGTACGGTTGCGCTGGCCGTCGGCCGGGCCGGCCCCCACGGCGCCTGCTGCCGGCAACACATGCGGACGGGAGATGGCGCTCCGGTGTACCCGCTAGTCCCGGGATTCAGTCCAGCCATCCGCCGCTGAAGCCGGCGCGGCGCAGGCCGCTTACGAGGTAGGGACATTGCCGCAGGAGCGCCCAGACCAGCCCGGTCAGGTAGTTGTCAATCATGATGACCGTCGGTCCTTCATTGATGCCGAAGTGATAGGGCGACACCCAACCGGCTTTGCGGGCGGGTTCGCATGGGAACGTTGGATTGAAAGACGCCTTGAAGCCATAAGGATTGGCTTCACAGAGCCGGAGCCGGTTAAAGTGCTCGATCGTCGGCAATACGATCTCGGGGGCAAACGGCAGGGAGGCCACCACGGCCCATGGTGCGAGTGTGCCGTCATCGGGGCCAAAGGGCGCCCCGCGCGCAACATAGTCGAAGAAGATGCGCGGCAGGCCGTTGACGTTCCTGGTGACCGCGCCGGGTCCGTCGCTGGCGGACGTGCCCCAGCAGAATTCCCCATACTGCATGAATCCGAGCGGATTCCGCATCGCATATTGCTGCTGTACAAAGGCGGCGCGGCGACTGTTCTCGAAATAATCGCACTCATGTTCCTGCATGAACGGGTCGCGGATACCGCGAAAATCGATCCAGACGTGCGACAACTGATGGATGAACAACGGACCGGCGTATAGATACTCGATTCCGTAAATGGTCTTCCATCGATAGGTTTTGGACCATGCCAGGTAGCAGCGTTCGGGAATGGGAAAGGTCGGCGACCCAAGCGCGAGGACATACAGGATCAGCGCTTCGTCATAACCCTCCCAATGCCATTTCAGGAATCCATGTTCCGGTGTCCAACCGTGGCACACAAGCGGAGCGGCTCCAAGCATCCATCGCCAGTCAACCCGCTTGTAGAGCATATCCGCCAGCCGCCTGATCTCGGTTTCGCCGGCTGAAGCCTCCTGGAAGTACGCGGCAGCGGTCAGCACTCCGGCGATCAGGATCGCTGTATCGACACTCGACAACTCGCAATGCCAGGCCCTGCGACCTGCCGTCATATCCAGGAAATGATAATAGAACCCCTTGTAGCCGCTCGCATTGGGCGCAGTGCTCTGCTCGCTGCCTGCCAGGAACCGCAGCGTCGCCAACGTCCGTTGCACGGCGTGGTTGCGCGATATGAAATGGTGTTCGACGCCGATCGGGTAGACCGTGAGCGCCATKCCGATTGCCGCTATGCTGGCCGGCCAGTTGTCGAGCGTCTTGTCGGACACCAAACCGTTTGCCGGATTCGCCTCGTGTATGAAGTACGCAAACGAATCCCGCTGCAGGCTTTGCAGCATGTCAGTTGCGGAATTCTGCTCCTGGCGAACGACATCCGTCACGGCTGGCTCCATTCAATTCGCAGCGATGCCACCGATTGGGGCGGCAGGACGACCTCGATCACTGTCGTTTCGCGATCGAAAGAGAAGGCATGCACGTCATCCGAAAGCGTCGCCGCGGCACTGATTCGCTCGACATCTTCAGTGATCAGGTATTCCGGTTGCCCAAGCGCGCGCCACGCCGCCACCGGGTTGCAATGATCCGGATCGATGCGCGATACGGTTACCCGGCACGGGCGCCGGCCGGCCGTCCCCGAGAGCCTCAGCTGTGCCGTTTCACTGCAAATGGGATGACGCGGCATCGCCTGGTTGACCAGCAATACACTGGAGGTGGGGCGCTGGCCAGTGTTCAGTTTTCCTACCCAGACGGCAACTGTCTCATGGCTGCCCAGGACGGGAAGGCGACCATCGCCAAGACGCAACATCAGCTGGAATGCCCGATAAACCGGTTTGGCCATGCCGTGCAAAGTCAACAAGCCGAAGCCCCCATGAAAGGGAGCGCTCGGGAAGCCGCCTTCCTCGAAGAGGTCGGAGAACGTCCAATAGCCATACGCATCCACGATGCCGTCCACGCTCATTGCAATCCGCACCGCCAGCGCCGCGGCAAATGCCTGGTCGAGCAGCGGGTCACGCGGATTGGCGGTGATATTCCATTCGGTATACAGAAGAGGACGTCCGCGCGCCTGGGCGCGTGCTTGCAAGGCACGCTCTCGCATCACATCCTTCGGCGCGTGTTCCAGTTGCGAAATTGAGTCTGGGCCAAATTGAGGAGACGCGTCGGTGGGGTAATAGTGTGTGCTGATGAAATCGACGGCAAGCCTGTTCTGCTCGCAATAGCCGATGAACTCGTCAATCCAGGCATTCTGCGCGGTGGCGGGGCCGCCGACCTGCAGGCKATCGTCGATGCGCTTGATCGCGTCGACTGTGGTGCGATAGAGCGCGAAATAGCCCTGCTGGTCGCCGGTCCAGAACTGTCGCAGATTGGGTTCGTTCCAGACTTCGAACAGCCACTGGGAGACTTCGGCGATGCCATAGCGCGCGACCCAATGGCTTACCAGTTCATGGATCAACAGGCCCCACTGCCGATAATCCGCTGGAGGGGTTATGTTGGCACGATAGTGAAATACGGTAGCCGTGCCAGACGCCAGCGCCGTCGGCATGAATGACAGTTCAATGAGCGGCTTCATGCCAATGGATAACAGGAAATCGAGTATCTGGTCGGCATTGAAGAATGAGTACGACCACCGGTTGCCGCCATAACTGACGGTACTCATGTCGTCACACAGGATGCCGTGAAAGCGCACATGGCGGAAGCCGAGATCGAGATGTGCACGGCACAGTTGGGCTTGCCAATCGGCGCGCAGCGCTATGGGTGCGTGACAGCTTCCCACGGTGTGTTGCCAGGGGTGTGCCAGTGGGAGCGGTGTCGCGGCGAGATCGCAGTTGAAAGTGGTGACCATGACTGAAGGCGAGGAAGACGAAGTGATAGGCAAGCAGGCAGGCAAGTCCGATGCGTAGTCCCCGCATGGCGTCATGACTGCACGTTACCCATCTGTGGCGCGGATGACTTCAATCCTGCAAGACGTATCTTGTCGAGACTCACGTGATCCGCAAGGCTTTGGGTGCATTCGTTCCTCTATGTATAGCCCGTCCCAGGCGCCCGCCGCCGTCCGGGGCCGTACAGTTTGGATAATTTTCATCAGCGGTTTAGGCGGCATGGTTGCTCGGTTCCGTCCCTGAATGTCAGAGCCGGTCTTGTTCTATTTGCTGCGTTGCTGCCCTGTATTAATTAAGTGACTTTCTAGTTTCCCCGCGTCGGACTTAGCAATGGCGGAGTCCGCCTGATGGACTCGCGACCGGCTCCCCCGCAGCCTGCTCGCAGATAAGCGGCGCCTGCGAACCCGCGGCGACAGCAAAGAGCCATCGCAAATGTCCGTCATCGTACCGACAGCAGGGAAAACGGCTGCCAGCCTTACAGTGTCGAGTAGGGGCGCGATGCCGACCTGGCCCTACAACCGGTCCTGGCGATCGTTTCCAGCGGTGTGATAGGAACGCTGTTGTTCATACTGGTGGCTGTGCTGCTTGGCGAGGTATAGGCCGCGAAACACCGACCGTTTCGAGCGGTCATCCATCTTTATCAAGGAGCATCGTCATGAACGAAGCTCAAATGCAGGGCCGCGTCGAACGGGCAAAGAGAAGAGTGAAGGAGGTATTCGCCGATGGCAAGGAAGACAGGACGGCCGAGTTGAACGGCAAGGCCGAGCAACGCTTCGGCCGGGCGCAAATCTCGTATGGAGATGCAAAGCAGAATCCAAGCGGCGGCCATAAGGCTGATAGCGCTGATCATCAAGTATTGGACTTGACAGCGTAGGGAGCCACCATCCTGGAAAGAGGAGTGATACCAGGCGAGCATGCGGAACCAACTGGGGGATTCTGTTAGCGAACTAGAACGGTTCTGGCATGGAACGGAGGCGGCAATGAAGGCGCAGAGTACCGACAATCAATCTGTAGAACTCCACCAGAAGGTGCGCCATAGTGCAACCCCGGACAAACCTGGCCAAGCCGGCCCATTACCACCCGCGCCCGCGCCGGTTAGGAAGTCGCTCATGCGTTCCGTTCTGCGACGCGCTTTCGGCAACCCCTCTGCATCGTCCCCATGGAGTAGCAAGGCACCAGTCAGGGAGGAACCGTTCGACATCGAACAACTCGAACTGCACGCGCAATGCCTGGCAATGGCTCAGTCGGTAACGATAACCCCGCCACATGTCACTTCGTTGCGTAGCCGACTCAACGACAACGCCAGCGTTCTGCTTGCCGCCTACCGCGCAAGTGCTAAAGAGCTGACGAGCGGACCGGATGGGTTACCGGCAGCAGAATGGCTGCTCGACAACTATCACTTCGTCGAGGCGCAGATCCGCACGATCCGGGATGATCAGCTCCACGGCTATGATCGCCAGCTGCCGAAGCTGGCCGAAGGACAGTTCGCCGGCTATCCGAGGGTGTTCGGAATAGCTTGGGCCTTTGTCGCCCACACCGACAGCCATGTCGATCCGGACACTTTGCGACGCTTCATCGCCGCTTATCAGCAGGTGCGGCCGCTTACGATCGCCGAGCTGTGGGCCGTGGCAATCACCATGCGCATTGTTCTGATCGAGAATCTGCGCAGGCTGGCCGAACAGATCGTGGCCGGCATAGTCGACCGCGGCAACGCAGATGCGCTGGCCAGGCGGATGCTCGCCTCGGGATGCACCAGAGCCATCCTCGACACGGATATCGCCATGCGCTCGTCCGCCCCCTTGTCCGATCTCTTCGTCGCGCAGGTCGCGAAACAGCTGAAGGCCCAGGTTCCGAACGCCACTGCAGCACTCGGCTGGCTGGCGGAGCGGTTTGGACTGGAGGACATTTCAATCGGTGAGGTGGTRCTGCGCGCCCAACGCACCCAGCGCGCGTGCAATGTCTCCGTACGCAATGTCATCACTAGCATGCGGCTGATTTCCGCGATCGACTGGGCTGCGCTATTCGAGAGCGTGAGCCGCGTTGATGCGCGGTTGCGCGCGGGAAGCGCGTTCGCCGCGATGGATTTTCCAACCCGAAACCTCTACCGAAGCGCGATCGAACAACTGGCTCGGGGTTCGTCAGCGTCGGAGCTCGATATAGCCGACCTGGTGTTGAAGCTTGCCGAGACCGCGGCAGCTGGCGCGGCCAATGCGGCGCAGGCGGAGCGTGCCGGGGATCCCGGCTATTACCTGATTGCCGAGGGGCGGCCGGCTTTTGAGCGCTCGATAGGCTTTCGGCCCCCTGCGCGGCTACGGATCTGCCGCTTTGGCATTGGCTTAGGCATTGGCGGTTATGTCGGCGCAATCCTGCTCGTCACGCTGGGGTTGCTGGCTATCTCGCTGTGGGCGCTGCCGATGCGCGGCTTGGTGGGCCAGTGGCGCGCGCTGCTTGCGCTTCTCTGGTTCCTGCCCGTCAGCGAGGTAGCGACCGCGCTCGTCAATCGCGCAGTGGCCTGGAGGCTTGGCGCGAAGACCTTGCCAGGTCTGGAACTCAAGTCAGGCGTTCCGCAATCGCTGCGAACGCTAGTTGCCGTGCCAACCCTGCTGACCAACGAAGCGGCCCTTCGGGAGCAGATCAAGGGGCTGGAACTCCACTACCTCGCCGGCGGGAGCGGTGATCTGACCTTCGCGCTACTATCGGACGGGGTCGATTCCGACCAGGAAATCCAGCCGGGCGACGAGCGGCTGCTAGCGGTAGCTTCCGAGGCAATTGGAGAGTTGAATTGCCGCTACGGGCCGGGACCCGTTGGCGAGCGCTTCCTGCTTCTCCACCGCCGGCGCGTCTTCAATGCTGCCGAGGGCAAATGGATGGGGTGGGAGCGCAAGAGAGGTAAGCTGCACGAACTCAACCGGCTCCTACGCGGCGCCACCGATACGAGCTACACGCCAGTCGCCGGGCACGCGCCCCAGGTGCCTAACGCGGTGCGCTACGTAATCACCCTGGATTCCGATACGCGGCTGCCAAGGGATGCGGCGCTCAAGCTGATCGGCAAGATGGCGCACCCGCTAAACAGGCCGAGATTCGATGCTGCATCGCAGCGTATCGTGGGCGGCTACGCCATTCTTCAGCCACGCGTCGCGCCCTCGCTTCCGCTCGGCTGCGACGGTTCGCTCTATCAAAAGATCTTCTCTGGCCCTGGTGGCATCGATCCCTATGCGGCGGCGGCCTCCGACGTCTATCAGGATCTCTTTGGCGAAGGCTCCTATACCGGCAAGGGCATTTACGATGTCGACGCCTTCGAGGCAGCCCTGCGTGACCGAGTCCCGGAGAATGCACTGCTCAGTCATGATCTTCTCGAAGGCATATTCGCCCGCGCAGGCCTTGCCTCCGACGTCGAGGTCATTGAGGATTTTCCATCGCGCTATGACGTTTGCGCCAAGCGCCTGCATCGTTGGACACGCGGCGACTGGCAACTCCTGGCCTGGATTTTCGGGCACGGCACGGGAAGTCGGACGGTGCCGATAGTGGGCCGCTGGAAGATGTTGGACAACCTGCGGCGCTCCCTGCTCTCGCCTTTCTTGTTGCTGGCGCTTGGTGCGAGCTGCCTGCCGCCCATGCCTTCCGGTGCGTGGGGCGCGCGGCTTCTCCTCGCCGTTGTTGCGATCCCGGCATTCCTTCCCAGCCTACTTTCGCTGCTGCCGCATCCCGCCGGCTTTCACCTGCGCCACCGCTTTTGGATGCTGGTCGCCGATCTGCAACTCGCGGCGACGCAGACCTTCCTTACGCTTGCTTTTCTGCCCGACCAGGCCTTCCGGATGGGCGATGCCATCCTAAGAACACTGGCGCGTCTGTATGGCACTCACCAGCATTTGCTCGAATGGACCACCGCCGCGCAGTCGATGACAAGCCCGCGACTGGATCTGACCGGCTTCTATCGGCAGATGGCGGGCGGCACGTTACTCGCGTTGTTGGTGATCGCCGCGGGCATTGGCTTCGCTCCATCTTCCTGGCCGTATCTCGTACCTTTCGCGCTGCTATGGCTTGGCGCGCCTGCGCTCGCCAAGTGGAGTAGCCGCCCCTCAACGCTCGCGCACGGGCGCCCGGTTTCGGATGCCGATGCGGGCGACTTGCGCCTGGCCGCGCGCCGCACCTGGCGGTTCTTCGAGACATTTGTGACGCCGGCGGACAATATGCTTCCACCCGACAATTTCCAGGAGATTCCGAAGCCGACCATTGCACACCGGACCTCCCCAACCAATATTGGCCTCTACTTGCTCTCCGCCATCGCCGCGCGTGACTTCGGCTGGGCTGGCACGATGCAGACCGTTGAGCGGCTAGAGGCGGCGTTGGGGGCCATGCGCAAGTTGCCCCGCTGCATGGGCCATTTCTTCAATTGGTACGGGACACGGGACTTGCATGCGCTGGACCCCGCCTATATCTCATCAGTCGACAGCGGGAATCTCGCCGGCCATCTGATTGTGCTCGCCAATGCTTGTGAAGAGTGGGTCGCTGCCCCTGTTGCGCCGGATACCCGGCTCGGCATGGTGGACGCCGTGCGGCTGGCGCGCGAGGCCGCTGCGGGATTGTCTCGGAGGAGCGGCTGGCAAGGATGTCCGATCGACGACCTCCTTGCGCGGATCGACGCCCAATTGGGTGAGACACCCGCAATCGCAACGCTCTCGCCAACGCTCAGAGGCCTGACGGAGGAGGCCGCCAGGGCGGCTCGCGTTATCTCGTCCACTGGCGATGACGAAATGTCCATTGACCTGGTGTTCTGGACTGAGGCGCTCAGGAATACCGCGGCCGAACATGACCGCGACCAGATTCAGCTCGCCGATGCGGCAAACATGCTGGCGGCCAGGCTAAAGGCGGTTTCCAGTACGGCACGCGAAATGGCGCTGGCGATGAATTTCGCGTTCCTCTACGATGCGGAACGCAAACTGCTGTCGATCGGATACTCGCTGGAGGACAACCGCCTGGACACGTGCTGCTACGACTTGCTCGCCTCGGAAGCCAGGCTCGCCAGTCTGTTTGCCATCGCCAAGGGCGACGTGCCGACACGCCATTGGTTTGGCCTGGGCCGGATGGCGACACCTCTGGGGACGGGATCAGCGCTGATTTCCTGGTCAGGCTCGATGTTCGAGTACCYGATGCCTTCGTTGGTGATGTGCGCACCCCCGGGGAGCCYGATTGAGCAGACCAATCGCCTCGTCGTGGGACGCCAGCAGTCGTATGGAGAGTCGCTGGGGATTCCTTGGGGCATCTCCGAGTCGGCTTACAACGCCCGCGATATGGAGTTTACCTATCAGTATTCCAATTTCGGTGTTCCCGGGCTTGGGCTGAAGCGGGGCCTTGGCGATAGTGTGGTGGTTGCACCCTATGCGACGGCCCTGGCGGCCATGGTGGACCCGCAAGGCGCGCGACGAAACTATAGCCGTCTGACGGAGATAGGAGCGAGCGGACGCTACGGATTCTATGAGGCCCTCGACTTTACTCGGACGCGGCTTTCCGATCGTGAGAACGTCGAGATCGTCCGCAGCTTCATGGCTCACCATCAAGGCATGACCATTGTTGCTATCGCGAACACGCTTCACGGTGGAAAGATGCGGGAGCGCTTCCATCGCGAGCCTATGATCCAGGCCAGTATATTCCTGCTTCAGGAGCGCGTGCCGCGGGACGTCGCCAGTTCGCGCCCAATGGCCGAAGAGGGGACGGAGTCCGTGTTCGGCGCCAATCTCTGGCATTCGATGGTGCGCCGGCGCAAGCCGCCAGCGGTTGCCGCCCCCGATCATGCGTGCGCTATCGAGTCGACATTGCACGAGAGTGCAGGCCGCCACCGGGGCGGCGTACAGCTGCAGACGCGACCTCGCCGTGACACGATAATGGAAACACGTGACCCGCGACGACTCGGCCTCCTTTAACTTCCTGCGAGGCTGGCACAGCGGAAGCATCTGACATGCCGGCCCGCAGTTGAGGTGCCGCGATGCAGAGGATCACAGACTCGGCAGTGAAATCGCCTTCGCAGGTAATCATGCCGACTCCACTCGTCGCGATGGCTGTGAGGAAGCCGGTGAAGCGCGTCGCGTATCGCTAGCTAACAGCCGCAGCTGGCCAAGGCAGATCGAACGTGCCTCCGACGTCGGTGCGGTTTCACTCACGCCGGGGCAGCCTGCGCCGACGATTTAGCTGGGTACAGGATGTCCGTCGCAGACGAGCATCTGGCCAAAGTCGGCATGCACAGGGGGTGAGCCGCAAGGCCGCGATCCAGCGCACGATTGCGGGGCCTACAGCCGCGCTTGCGGCGCTAAGCCCGATATTCCCAATGCGCAAGCAGCCGAAGAACATGGCTCGAGCATCATTCTCGTCTCCGCACGCATCGAGCGTTGACGATCAACCCTGGGGATGGAGAAGACTTCACGGGATACGGCTTTGGAGGCGGGTAGATCGCCACTCACCGTTTGTTGCCGACTAGTCTTGACTGTGGCATGCGGTGAAGAATGGCTCGATATGGTGTGTGATMTTTCCCTTGTGTGGCGTGCCTGGTATTACGTCACCACGCCGCCAAGATGTGGCTCATGGTGCGATCGCACTTGCAGTTCTGGTGGAGGCCAAACAGGCGCTAACCATACCCCGAATCGAAGTGGCATAGTGATCGGCACCGATGGCGCTCTGGAGAGCTTMGCTCCACCGATCTGTATCGCCTATTGGCCAGAGGCCCACGACGATCGACGCGTCCGGAAAACGTTGCCGCACGCGCCGCACAAGGTAGCGCAGGTGGGACGGAATGCCGTCAATGTTCAGGTAAAAAATACACACAATTGTCGCCGCGGTGACGTCCAGATTGTGCATTCTGGCGCGCGAGGCCGCTTCGTGGGGGACAACTCGACAATCAAGAGCGTGCTTTCCAAGGAGTTGGACAAGAATGGTCGATGCCAACTCGTCGAGCGGTCCCCTTCCTGCTATACAAAGGACGAGGCTTTCGGCGCTTCGCGCCGTAAGATTTTCGATGCTTGGCGACGGGCCGTATGGAGTCGGTTGGCGCGGAACTCCTTGTTCATCGACGTACGGTGCCAACGCGAACTCGTGGCCATTAGCGTCGGCTGGGACCGGATCAATGTCCACGAAGCTGTCCAGACCCTCGACGAGATCGTTCGTTGTGGCCTCTATTCGCGCCAGTTGCGCGGCTGTTACAACGCCGCGCAACACATCGTTGGCCGCGAGCTGCAATCCCTTGAGGGCGACCTCATCGTAATAGGAGGAGAGTGATCGTTCGCGCAGCAGGAGTTCGGCTTGCTCAAGTGCTTCATCCGGATCGCCGGCGAGCGCTCGTTGGTAGAAATTCTCAACCGGAGTCAGCGTCGGCTGGTCGCCCAGCAGCACGTCGAGAACTTCGAGTCGCCCAACATGCCGGCCGAGGACAACCAGGCAAAGAGTCAGCGGGGTGGACAGGATGAGTCCGACCGGGCCCCATATCCAACTCCAGAAAATCGCAGCGACCACCACTGAAAACGGGGAAAGGCCGGTGCTATGGCCATATAACATCGGCTCAACGACCTGAGCGGCTAGCAGTTCGACGGTCGCGAAAAGCGCCAGTGACCAGATCGCCATGGACCACTCAGGACTGACTGCGGCGGCGAGTGCGGTAGCGAGAATAGCGACGATCCAGATTCCGACATAGGGTACAAGACGCAGCAGCGCGGCCAAGATGCCCCACAACACTGGGCTTGGAACGCCAATGAAGAACAGCCCTGTCCCGATGACAGCGCCCACGGTCGCGTTAACGCCGAATTGCGAAACGAAGTATCGACTGAGACGCCGCGCGGCGTCGTCCATTGCGGTGGTGGTCCGATGCAAATCGCCCGAGCCAAATAGCCGGATTGCCCGATCTCGCAGGTCATCACGCTGCAGCAGGATAAAAATGGTCACGATGAATACGATGAAGGCGGTCTCAAGCGGCCTGATGGCGGGAGATAGCACTTGCCGTGCCAACTGAAAGGCCGTCGGAGCCGGCTCGCGCACTTCGACGGCAAGCGCTGCGGGCGGTTGAGCCTCCGACGATTGTGGCAGATCCACGGTTGCCCGCTGAAACGCCTTGCCAGCGGTGCCGGCCAGACTGCTGAGCCTTCCAACGGTCAATCGATGCGCGGTATGAATCTTTTCTTCGATGGTGGCCTGATAACGAGGGATGCCGACGGCGAGATCCGTAATCTGCGCGGTGATCACGACCCCCAACAAGACCATCACCGAAACCGAAATTATCACAGCGAGTAGAACCGAAACAATCCGGCCTAGCTTTATACGACAAAAGAAATTGACCAGAGGTGCCACAAGGAAGCTGAGCAAGATCGCAAGTGTGATCGGGATCAGAACGTCTCGCCCAAAATAGAGACCGGCGACGACCGTCACGCCGACGGCGAGGCTGATCAGGCCCTGCACGCTGGAGAGATCAGAAGGCTTGAGATGCGCCGCTTGCCTCGCAAAGCGCGGATCTTCTGAATCAGACATAACTACTCATAGGTTTGCGATGTCGTTCCTCTTCATGCGTACCAGCCCCGTGTGGGCTGCAACAATCGGTCCAATCGCAATCAGTTTGAACTATCCGCTCCGCAATATCGTCTCGGGGCTGTCCCCCCATTTGTTAAGGCTACGCCAACGCGAACGCTCATGTGGTACGACAGCGTACGGAGACGCGACATGAGCAGGGGGATCCCATAGGTAGCGCAACGCTAATGGATAGAGCTGCCCTAGGGCACTAGACATTATCTCGCGGCGTTGTTTGAGGCCAAGCGCTGGCGAGCTATGCCAGCTATGCTCACCCGGTTAGCGAAACTGCAGAGGAAAGACCAAAGTGACTCCGGGTGATGGTTGCGGTACGTAGGTGACGGGGGGCGGCGCATAGACGTAGCCAGAGCGCTGGTCGTCATAGCGATAGCGCTGGTTGCCATAGCCATTGCCGCCACGGCGGTCGTAGCGTTGATTGCCGTGCCAGTTGCCGCCAGGCTCCTGCTGGCCCGGACGGTGCTGATAGTCATGATTTTGGCCGCGCCGCTGCTGGCTGGGATAGTCGTGGTTGTCTTCGCCGAACGCCGGCGTCGCCCACAGGCCACCAATTACCATCGTCAGGCCAAATGCCTTGGCGATCCTCGCGCTCGCCGAGCGAGTCCGACTTGACCAAGCTATTGAGGTTTTCACAATGATCTCCAGTGTTTGAGCGGGAGCCCGAGCCGCACCGCGTGGCTTGCGTCTGCGTTTGCTGCCCAGGTTCAGCCCTCAGCCATTCCTTGAGGCGTGCGGGTGCCTGGTCCGGAAGATCAGGTCGGCATTCCTTTTCTGGACGTCCGACATGCTGTCGTATAGTTCCTGGAACACGGGCGTTAGCTTCTTGATGCCATCGGCATGCGCGTCGGCGATCTCCCCATAGGACTGGAGGTCGCGCACAGCGGTCATGTCTTTGACATCATTTTCCCGCGCTTGCCGTAGCGATTCCATCTTGCTCGCGTTATCGCGCATGACCTGCGCGACCTTCTGCCAGAGTTGTTCCTKGGCGGCGGTGATCTGGAGCTTCGTATGAAGATCGCGGATGTGTGCCTMGATGCGGTCCTGCTTCGCCATCTTCAAAACTTGCGCGGACCCCTGCGAATCCGTGGCCGTAATGGCCCCGGCGGGGCCCGCCAGCGTCAGCACTGAAAGTAGCGTGGCTGACAGCACGAATACAGTCTTCGGCCGGAATGAAGGCGCAGTGAGTTTCATGATCGATCTCCGTGGAACTTGATTGACCTCGCCGGGCGCTCTCCAGCATTGGCGGCGCGATCGCATAGTTGTTGTGTGCCGAATCCCGGCTCGCGTCTGTCCGCCACCGGACAAGGACGAGGGAAGCGGCGTTGCGGGACATCGCTTCGGTATTCGACACTCGGCGATCCCGGGCACCTTTGCCACCTTGATCCTCCCCTTAGTCTTCTCGATGCGACCGCTCACTTGACCGTACGGGAAACAAAGACCCAGATGACTGGCAAGATCKAGCAGATCGTCGGCACGACACAGGCCTCGTATGGTGACGCCACGGAGGAATCCAAGACGCAGCAGTAGGGCGGCGCCGGCGGGAGCCGCTCTGACGCGTTGCTTCGTGGCGCGTTCAAGTGCAGGCATTGCCAAAGCAGCCTTCTCCGATCGGCTCTGCCGCCGTGCGAGAGGGCACCAGCGGTTACCAGCTAAAGTGGTAGCTCTGCGAGGGGTGCAGCTTCCATTCCCCGTTTCCCGTCAGCTCCAGCACCTGTTGATGATACTTAAGGAGAGTGGGGCGGTGGCTGACGCTGACGAGCGGCGTTGAAGTGGTCGATCGCTGATATCACAAACAGATACTGGAAACTGACGGGGAATGGACGCGCGGTTGCGGCCGCGCCTGGGGTTAGCCTATGTGCGCCAGCGGACAGAATTGACGGCGCACTCGGCGTACATGTCCCTTACGCGTTTCGATCCTGCGAAGGAGCCGGTGATGCAACTTGGCCTGCTCAATCTCCCATGGTGGGGTTATGCGTTGGTGACGCTGGGCTTGACCCACGTCACTATCGCGTCGGTCACCATCTTTCTGCATCGTCACCAAGCCCACCGGGCCCTTGATCTGCATCCCATCGCCAGCCACTTCTTGCGTTTCTGGCTGTGGCTCACCACCGGGATGGTGACCAAGGAGTGGGTGGCTGGATAGCGTCAAGCAGGATGTCCCCGGATGCCGCAAGAAGGCATGGTATGCAATCGCATCTTCGGCGCCCGGCCACGCTCGAGCACGGCCCAGAGAATCAGTCGCTCGGCCTCTTTGCGGTACGCCCTCTGTGTCGCGGCGGACTCGTGCAGCGCGAGCCGTCGACATCCTGCGGAACCTGGAGCCTTTCCCAAGGCACCACGTCATGCTGAGCGCCGACCGGCAGCAGCGCACGCGCTTGCGCAAGCACCGCCCGAACACTCGGATCCACCTGCTCGAACTGAGATGATTGGGATCTCCTTCCGCGCCGTCGAGGCAGGCAAGGCTCAAGCTGGCGGTCGGCAAGCGGCTCGCCGCAACGCCCGGGTCGCAGGTGCATGACGAGAGAGCGAGTCGCGTCCAGGCCATCGTGCTGGAGTGCGTGGAAGCACTTGACCAACTGCACACAGCGCTGGAACTTGAACGCGGTCGACGCCATTCGCCCGAGCCTGAGGTCCTTGATGTGCGAGCCCCTCTGCCGCAGACAATCTCCGAGCTTCTCTGCACCTCGCGCAGCGGACCCTTGGAGATGACGGTCGGGACGCGCGCCCGCTCCCGACTGCTGAACCAGCGTACGTTCACTCGGTCCAGAAGGGCTACATCCGGCGGTAGCGTGACTCGAGCATCGCGAACAGGCCGAAGGCCACGAATCCAAGCGCCACGGCCGTAAGCAGAAACCGCCCCAACGGCTGCGCCAGGATCGCATGCAGCGCGCCGTCCAGCCCCGGCGCCTTCTGCCGGTGGAAGGTCAGCGCCGCATAGCTGAGCAGGCCCCCAACCACGCCCAGTGCCACCCCCTTGGCGATGTATCCGACTTGGCCCAGTCGCGCCACGCCTTTCCGGGCAACTGGAGACATCGACGAAGTGTCAATCTCCTCGTTGAAGGATTTCTTCACGCCCTTGACCRCCCCGGCCACGCCGACGCCAATGATGATCAGCCCGGTGACCACGACGATCACCCGCCCGGCGGGCCACGCCARCACACCTGAGGTGGTTTGCTGCTGGGACTGCGCGTCCMACGATCCCCAGCCGAGCACGACCGAAGCTGCGCTGACCCCCAGGGCGGCGTAGATCACGGCCTTGGCCCCGCTGGTGACTTGATTGCGGACCCGTTTGGCACCTACGCGGTTGCGATAGCCCCAGATGGCTTCACTGGCCTGCCAGAGCGCGAGCGCCACCATGCCGACCGCAACCAGCCATAGCAGGATCCTGCCAAAGGGCTGATCAGCCAATGTTCTCAGCGCCCCGGAGATGTCGGCGCTCTCGCCGGCCGGCGCGCCCCATGCGATCTGCAGCGCCAGCCAGCCGATCAAGAGGTGCACAACGCCGTAAGCGGTCAACCCGACGCGGGCGAGCACCTTCAGCGACGCGCTGTCGCCGGCCTGTTCGGCCTTGCCACCGGAATTGGGTGCCATCGCGGGGCCCGCCTCGTGAGTTGTCAAACGGAACCTGGGATCCAACATTTTCTACCTACAGCATGTTGTTGAAAACGATCCCAGGTGGGCGAAGACTGGCATTTCGAGGGTTGTCGACCCCTTGCTCGACTTGAGCAGCGTAGGAGCGCGCTGAGTCAAGATGGGCGCCGTACGTCCGACGAAGAGACTTGAAAGTCCGCCGCTAATTCAACCTTAGCTCGGCCCGCACCTTGAGTGCAAGGACTCCTCGTACCCTCGGACTCACGCAGACCGACGCGTCGCCGTCCGGGATCATTGTAGGAGCGCATCCGCGTAGCGCTCCGGCTCTGCATCTGGGCGGTGTTCCACGCCAGAACAATGTTGGTCAGCAGCGCATGCGATCCCGAGATTACTTTCATCTCGTCGCGGCGCCGGCCACGCTCGTGTGAGACTTTTCCATAGTAAATCGCACGCTGAAGATGACGAACAGATTCGCCGCGAATCAACAACGTTTGGATTTCGCGCCCGAACTCCTCAATCGCGATGTAATTACACAGGAAAACCACGCAGCAGCCTGCCGAGATGCTCCGCCGCCCGGTGCAGCGGGCGGCCGCGCCGAAGCGCTGCAGCGCCAGCGAAGCAGAGACACGTCCAGATCTGATCGATGCCGCCAGCCGCAACAGTTCATCCCAGCCTCGCTCGATGGCGGTGAGCGAGACGCGCCGGACAGTGGCGGGCTCCATGCCCTCGGGAATCGAGAAGACGCGAGGCAGGGCCTGCCGTTCGTTGAGCACGATCGGTTGGTCGTAGACGATGCCCCAGCGGTCACGGACGTGCGTATCGATGCCGGCGGCGTAGGTGCGTCGGCGCGGATCGATGCGAGCGTTCCACAGTGCCTAGAGGCATCGAGCGACATCCTGTCGGCCGAGGCCTTGTCGCCGTCGCCCCAAAGCGCGGCAATCGGGATGCGGCTCTGATACTCTGCCAAGCGCTCGTTGGCCCGGCGAATGCCGGCCGCTGGCCTCAAGCGCCCCCATGGAGACTGAAATCTGGCTGGCCGTCAGGCCGGGAATCATCGACGCCACACCTTTGGCGTCGACGTCAGATCCATGGCCGAGGCGCTGGGGCATCCGGTCTACGTGCACTGGACGCTCGCGCGCGTCAAGCGCCGCTATGGGTCGCTGGCCGAGGCAGGCCGCCCAGCTGGCCGTGCTCAAGCTGCTGTTGGCGCAACGACGCGGCGATCGAATACTCGGAGCGCGGGCGCCTGCGCACGGTGCCGGCAGACCAGGCGCCGAGCCCGGAGACGGTGCTCACGCGGCTGCTGCACACGCACCGGCACCGCTTCCGCTCGCGCCGGGACGCCTCGGCTCGTGGCGGTGGAAATTGCGGGGGGCGTCTTCGTGCCGCGAATGGCACCGAGCAGGCGCAGAAGAAGACAGCAACGGGAATTCGGAGAGTTTGCTGGATCGTTGGCCACGGCTCCGTTGTGGAAGGCATTGCCTCGAGCCCATTTTAAGGATGAGGTCCAGCAGAGGGGAACGATATGAAATCGAGATAGTCGCCGACACCGGCGCGCAGTACGGGCAAAGGGAGTTCCCTATATTGCGGCTGGTGCCACGATGGCTTCCATGGGTCGCTGCTCGACAAAAAAGCAGGGCCCCTAAGGGAGGGTCGTGCCTTCTTCAGAATAGRCAGAGGAGGAACCCGCCGAAACGCGTGTTTGCTAGGTGCGTTAGCAGACATTCGCGCCGCCGAGCMAAGTGCATCCTAGAAGTCCCATTGGAAGGTTCCTCTCAACCTTTCATTCGCCTCGCCGCTCCACCCGGTGCCGGCGAGGCCTTTCTCGTCCATCGTCGGAGGCAGCCAGCAAGGAAAAATGCTCTAAGCTGCGCGGGGAAGTGAGGGGTCGCATCGAGAAGACTAATGGGAAGCTCAAGAACGCTCAACTTGAAATATAGGCTAGCCAACCAGCGACGGCCTTATAGCACGCCCGGCATGGCGAGTGAACAAGCCAGCGAACCGCTCCGCGTTAGCGCGCTTGCTCCAACGATCCAATGTAGCTGTCACTGTAGTCGACCTTATCCCGAATCTCGGCCCAGGTGAGACAGAGGGCAAAAGACCGACGAAGGCCCTTTMTCTCGCTGCCCGCTGGTCGAGGTATCGGCATCAGCGGMTATCGCGCATCGGCATCCGTTTCCCTTACGAGGCGCATACCGACCAGCGCGTAACGCGTCTGCGGCGTGTTCCAGTTGCGAAACGACGACCTGGCGTAGAAGGGCCAAGTGTGCCACGATCCACCGCGACGCACGCGCACGTCGCCGGACGCGGGACCTCGGGGATCTTCAATGGGCGCTCTTGCGTAGTAGTTTTCGTCGTACCAGTCTGCCACCCATTCCCACGCGTTGCCATGCATGTCATACAGGCCCAGTGCGTTTGGTGCGAAGCTGCCCACCGGCGCGGTGAATCGGAAGCCATCGTGCCCCTGCGTCGCATAGCTCTTCCACTTCGGCCAGTTCTCTTGGGTATCGGCATCGAACGTATTTGCAACCTTAAGAAGCGATTGCGGATCGTTTCCGCTGTAATAGCGTGTGCTGGTGCCGGCACGGCAGGCATATTCCCATTCGGCTTCGGTTGGGAGGCGATATGTCTTCCCTTCCTTCTCGCTGAGCCATTTTGCCATCGCTACGGCATCGTTCCAGGTGACATTCACGACTGGATGATCGTCACCCTGGCGAAAGCCAGGGTTGCGCCATGAATACTTTGGACTCCGCCCCTCAAAGGCATCGCGCCGATCCGATTTCTCGGGGTCGTATTTGGGGTTGTAGCCGTAGCCGCCCGTGCCATCAGCTTCCGATTCGGGCGTGTAGCCAGATGCTTCCAAAAACCGCTTGAATTGGCCCACCGTGACTTCGTATTGCGCCAGGTAAAACGACCGAGTGATGCGAACCTTGTGCACCGGTGCTTCGTCGCCAATTCCCAGCAACCGGTCACGCTCATATTGCGGAAATGCCTTGGCAAGTTCTTCTGGCGACTCGTTGCTACCCATCATGAATTCCCCAGACGGGACCAAGATGAACTTCATCCCGAGGGAGTTTTCGATCACCTTAGGTGATTCTGCCCCCGCCTCAGTCAACCTCCCGATTGAGATCGCGAGCAAAGCCAGAATCGACACCGTTGCATATTTCCACATATTGGGCTCAAAGATAAAAGATAGGCAATTCGGTCCCGCAGGCCTGGGTCTGGCTTCCTTGTCGGTCGTGTCGACCAATGGCAATGAGATTGCAATTGTTGAGAGGGTTACCCAAGTAGTGACTTCCCTAGTGTTGTGTCCCAGAAATAACTTTACATAGACGCTCGATTTTGGCGAGGATCGAATCTGCAGTAGCGGTCCAGACAAAGGGGCGTTTGTGAACGTTGTAGTGCTCGACGTAGCGTTGGATTTGCAGGACCAGTTGGCGCACGCTGTCAAACGACCCACGGCGGATCGCCTGCTGCGTGATCAGCCCGAACCAGCGCTCGACTTGGTTGAGCCAGCTCGAGTACGTCGGCGTGAAGTGCATGTGATAGCGCGGGCGTTTGGCCAGCCATGCCTTGACCTTGGGATGCTTGTGAGTGGCGTAGTTGTCCACGATCATGTGGACGTCAAGTGCTGCTGGAACGGCCTTGTCAATGTGGTTCAGAAACGAGATGAACTCTTGGTGCCGATGCCGGGGCTTGCATTGCGCAATGATCTCGCCCGTGGCGGCATTGAGTGCAGCGAACAGCGTAGTAGTGCCGTGACGAATGTAATCATGCGTGACGCCCTCTACGTAGCCCAAGCCCATGGGTAGTACGGGCTGTGTGCGCTCGAGCGCCTGGCACTGGCTCTTCTCGTCCACGCACAAGACCAATGCGTTCGTAGGCGGGCTGAGATACAAACCGACTATGTCGCGTACTTTCTCAATGAAGTACGGATCGCTCGACAGCTTGAAGCTCTTGGCGCGATGCGGCTGCACACCAAACAGAGCAAAGTATCGCGCTACAGAGCTCTTGGAGATGCCCGTATCCTCGGCCGCCGACCGCACGCTCCAATGTGTGGAGCCTCGCGGGGTGTCATGTAGCACCTTGCTCAGCAATTCGGCCACTGCTTCATCGTCATGGGTACGAGGTCGCCCCGACTTGGCTTGATCGTGCAAGCCAGCCAGTCCATGTGCCAAGAATCGCTTCTTCCAGAAAGTCACCGCTGGTGCCGTCACCCCACACTGCGTTGCAATTTCTGAATTGAGCTGACCGTCGGCGGCCATCAATACGATCTTTGCTCGACGCACTAACGAATGAGGCAACGATCTTGAACGGCTCATTGAGGTAAGTTGCTCTCGCTCACCGGCTGACACTTCCACTTTGATTCCTGGTCGTCCCATGGTCGCTCCTCACAAAGACAGTGACCATCAGACCCCGCAACCATTAATAAAGTTTCTTGTGGGACAGAACACTAGCAGGCCGCTGAAATACCTCCAGCGGAAGTCAGCKCAACGACTGGCCGAAGCGTTGATTTGAGGACCCCACCCAACCCCACATTCATGCGCGGCGCAGACACCTTCACCGAGAGTTTGTTCACTATGCGGAGGCTGGAGGATTTCGTGCCGAAGTCCCATCCGCTGCGCTCGATCCGCACCATGGCCAATCAGGCGCTGGTGAAGATGGACCGGTTGTTCGCGCAGATGTACGAGGCCGATATCAAGGGTGGCCGCCCCAGTATCGCGCCGGAGAAGTTGCTGCGCGCCATGCTGCTGCAGGTGCTCTACAGCATTCGCTCCGAGCGCCAACTCATGGAGCAGACGCAGTACAACCTGCTGTTTCGCTGGTTCATCGGGCTGTCGATGGACGATCCAGTTTGGGTGCCCACGGTCTTTACCAAGAACCGCGAACGGTTGAGCAAGCATGATGCGGTGATCCAGTTCTTCAACGAGGTGCTGGCCATTGCGCAGAAGAAGAACTGGCTGTCGGGCGAGCACTTCAGCGTGGACGGCACGCTGATACAGGCGTGGGCAGGCCACAAGAGTTTCGTGCGCAAGGACGGCGGCGACAAGGACAATAACGACGGCGGCAACTTTAAGGGTCGCAAGCGCAGCAACGACACGCACGAGTCCAAGAGCGATCCCGATGCCAGGCTGTACCGCAAGGGCAAGACTGCGAGTGAACTGCGCTACATGGGCCATACCCTGAGCGACAACCGCCACGGCCTATTGAGACTTGTATAAATCATGACAACCGATTCGAGTCTGACGCGTTATCTGATCAAGGCGTTGATCGGGAGTCGATTGCATGGCTAGGAAGATGGACGAAGCGACCAGAAAGCGGGTTCGCGCTGGACGGATGCTGTTAGCGAACA
>NZ_JBFTSF010000061.1:0-45049 GCF_056399905.1 Cupriavidus sp. 01L46 | reverse complement strand
GCTCCAGCCGCTGCGCCTCCACCAGCTTGTTCTCCTTATAGAAGAAGTCCAGGCGCTCGCGCAGCTCTACCTTGATGTCCTCGATCGCCCGCAGCACGGTCTCGCGCGGGGTCACGTAGTGGCTCGACGGATAGACCGTGAACCTCGGGATCTTCTGCCGCACCCGCCCGGTGAGCGGGTCGAAGAACTGCAGGGAATCGATCTCGTCGTCGAACATGTCGACGCGCACCGCCAGCTCGGCATGCTCGGCCGGGAAGATATCCAGCGTATCGCCGCGCACGCGGAAGGTGCCGCGCTGGAAATCGGTSTCGTTGCGCGTGTACTGCATGGCGATCAGGCGTGCGATCACATCGCGCTGGCTGATCTTGTCACCGGTGCGCAGCGTCAGGATCATCTTGTGGTACTCGGACGGRTTGCCGATACCGTAGATGGCCGACACGCTGGCCACGATGATGGTGTCGCGCCGCTCCAGCAGGCTCTTGGTGGCCGACAGCCGCATCTGCTCGATATGCTCGTTGATCGAGGAATCCTTCTCGATGAACAGGTCGCGCTGCGGCACGTAGGCTTCTGGCTGGTAGTAGTCGTAGTAGCTGACGAAATACTCCACCGCATTGCGCGGGAAGAACTCGCGGAACTCGGAATACAGCTGTGCGGCCAGCGTCTTGTTGGGCGCGAACACGATGGCCGGACGGCCCATGCGGGCAATCACGTTGGCCATGGTGAAGGTCTTGCCCGAACCGGTCACCCCCAGCAGGGTCTGGTAAGACAGGCCGTCCTCCACCCCCTCGACCAGCTGGCGGATCGCCTCGGGCTGATCGCCCGCCGGCAGATAGGGCTGGTAAAGCTGGAACGGCGAGCCGGGAAAGGTCGCGAACTTCTCTTCATCCAGCGCGGGCGCGACTTCAACGAGATTCGACATAAGCTGGTAGGGGAAAACCTCAGGAAAACGGGCAGATACGCTAGAATCTTGGGGTTGGCGGCCCGGTATCAAGATGGGGGCCGCCCGCACTCCCGAGCGCAGTCCGGAGCATTCTACGCCTTCCCGTTTTGTTACATAGCTGACCACGAGATCCCAAATGAGTTTGTTTTCTGCCGTCGAGATGGCCCCGCGCGACCCGATCCTGGGCCTGAATGAAGCCTTCAATGCCGATACCCGTGCCACCAAGGTCAATCTGGGTGTTGGCGTGTACTTCACCGACGAAGGGAAAATCCCTCTGCTGCGCGCCGTGCAGGAAGCCGAAAAGGCCCGCCTGACCACCGCCACCCCGCGTGGCTACCTGCCGATCGAAGGCATCGCCGCCTATGACCAGGCCGTGCAGACCCTGCTGTTCGGCAAGGAATCGCCGCTGATCACCGAAGGCCGCGTTGTGACTGCTCAGGCACTCGGCGGCACCGGCGCGCTGAAGATCGGCGCCGACTTCCTCAAGCGCCTGTACCCGGACGCCAAGGTCGCCATCAGCGACCCGAGCTGGGAAAACCACCGCGCCCTGTTCGAGGCAGCCGGTTTCCCCGTGATCAACTACGCCTACTACGATGCTGCCAGCCACGGCCTGAATTTCGCCGGCATGGTGGAGTCGCTCAAGTCGTACGCCGCCAACACCATCGTGGTGCTGCACGCCTGCTGCCACAACCCGACCGGCGTCGACCTGTCGGCCGAGCAGTGGAAGCAAGTCGTGGAACTGATCAAGGAACGCAACCTGATCCCGTTCCTCGACATGGCCTACCAGGGCTTCGCGGAAGGCATCGAGCCGGACGGCGCCGCCGTGCGCCTGTTCGCCGAATCCGGCCTGCCTTTCTTCGTGTCGAGCTCGTTCTCGAAGAGCTTCTCGCTGTACGGCGAGCGCGTGGGCGCACTGTCGATCGTCACCACGGGCAAGGAAGAAGCCCAGCGCGTGATGTCGCAGGTCAAGCGCGTCATCCGCACCAACTACTCCAACCCGCCGACCCACGGCGGCACCGTGGTCGCCACCGTGCTGAACAGCCCGGAACTGCGCGCCATGTGGGAGCAGGAACTGGGCGAGATGCGCGACCGGATCAAGCTGATGCGCCATGCGCTGGTGGACAAGCTGGCCGCCAAGGGCGTGCCGGGCGACTTCTCCTTCGTCAAGTCCCAGCGCGGCATGTTCTCGTACTCGGGCCTGAACTCGGCCCAGGTCGACGTGCTGCGCAACGAGCACGGCATCTACGCCGTGGGCACCGGCCGCATCTGCGTGGCCGCGCTGAACAGCCGCAACATCGATGCGGTGGTCAACGCCATCGCCGCCGTGCTGTAACGCAAAACGCGTAAAAGTGCACAAAAAGGCGACTTCGGTCGCCTTTTTCGTATCTCATGGCAATTTTTCACGTTCTTTTGCATTTGTCATCGAGAAGTACGGTGTTTGTCCTATTGTCTTTTTCCGACGCGAGCGTACCTTAGGGTATATGCTGCATCGCACGATCGTTCGATTACGCGCATAATCGGTAACACATTAGCAACTGTATTTGTTGTATTTGTATTGTCCAGGCGTTGAATTCCAGCTTCGCCCCCAGCCTGATAGGGACCACGTCATGCTTTACCAGCTGCATGAATTCCAGCGCTCGATGCTGCACCCGCTTACCGCATGGGCGCAGGCTACGGCCAAGACCTTTACCAACCCCCTGAGCCCGATGTCCCTGGTGCCCGGCGCCACGCGACTCGCCGCCGGCTACGAGTTGCTGTACCGACTCGGCAAGGAATACGAAAAACCCGAATTCGATATCAAGTCGGTACGCTCCAACGGCCGGGACATCCCGATCGTCGAACAGACCATCATCGAAAAGCCCTTCTGCAAGCTGGTGCGCTTCAAGCGCTATGCGGACGATCCGGAGACCATCAAGCTGCTCAAGGATGAGCCGGTGGTGCTGGTGTGCGCCCCCCTGTCGGGCCACCATGCCACGCTGCTGCGCGATACCGTGAAGACCTTGCTGCAGGACCACAAGGTCTATGTGACCGACTGGATCGATGCCCGCATGGTCCCGATCGAGGACGGCCGTTTCCGCCTGGCGGACTATATCCACTACATCCAGGACTTCATCCGCCATATCGGCGCTGAGAACCTGCATGTGATCTCCGTGTGCCAGCCTACCGTGCCGGTGCTCGCGGCCATCTCCCTGCTGGCATCCGCTGGCGAGAAGACGCCAAAGACCATGACCATGATGGGCGGCCCGATCGACGCACGGCGCAGCCCGACGGCCGTGAACTCGCTCGCGACCAACAAGTCGTTCGAGTGGTTCGAGAACAATGTGATCTATACGGTGCCGGCGAATTACCCGGGCCATGGCCGCAAGGTGTATCCGGGCTTCCTCCAGCACGCTGGCTTCGTGGCGATGAACCCCGACCGCCACCTGTCCTCGCACTACGATTACTACCTGAACCTGGTCGAGGGCGATGCCGACGACGCGGAAGCCCACGTGCGCTTCTACGACGAGTACAACGCCGTGCTCGACATGGACGCCGAGTACTACCTCGACACCATCCGCGAAGTGTTCCAGGAATTCCGGCTTGCCAACGGCACCTGGGAGATCGATGGCCAGCCGGTGCGCCCGCAGGACATCAAGGGCACCGCGCTACTGACGATCGAGGGCGAGCTGGACGACATTTCGGGCGCCGGCCAGACCGCCGCCGCGCATGAGCTCTGCGCGGGCATTCCGAAAACGCGCAAGCAACACATCACGGCTGCCAAGTGCGGCCACTACGGGATCTTCTCCGGCCGCCGCTGGCGCCAGGAGATTTACCCGGAGCTGCGCGATTTCGTGCTCAAGCATCGTTGAGCCACGGCGGTTAAACCGCATGCCGCACCCATGAAAAACGCCCGCAAGCCGCGGGCGTTTTCTTTTGGGGCCGCAAGTTGCCTCAGCGGCGTTCCAGGTAAGCCAGCAGCATATCGGTGTGCAATTCGGCAAAGCGCTCATGCTCATCCTGCGCCGCCACGTCGCGCCCGATCACCGCGCTGATGGTGTAACGGTTGGACAGCACATAGTAGCCAAGCGCGGAGATCGTCAGGTAGAGCTGCGAGACATCGACGTTGTCGCGGAACACGCCCTGCCGCTGGCCCCGCTTGACGATTTCCGCAAGCACGTTAACCACGGGGTTGATCAACTGGTGCAGCTGGGTGGACTTCTTCAGATGGCGCGCCTCGTGCAGGTTCTCGCTGTTGACCAGGCGGATGAACTCGGGATTGCGGTAGTACCAGTCCCAGACAAAGCGAGCCAGCGTGCGGACCGCCGCGACGGGATCCTCCTCGACGATGTGCAACTGCTCCTCAGCGGCGCGAAACTCCGCATATTGTTTTTCAAGGACGGCCAGGAACAAGCCTTCCTTGCTGCCATAGTAGTAATACAGCATGCGCTCGTTGGTCTCGGCGCGGCGCGCGATCTGGTCGACGCGCGCCCCTGCCAGGCCACCCTTGGCAAATTCCTCGGTGGCTGCATCAAGGATGCGGCGGCGTGTTCCCTCGGGGTCCCGCTTGGTTCTGGTTTCGTTTCGCATGCGACGGCTGGTGAATCGTTGCGCGGATTATGGCACAGGGCAACTTGCGCGCAGCGGCCCCGGCAAAGGGCGCATCATCGCGCGTTTCTGCACTGCGGCGAAATCGGGGATAATCCCTGCCGCGTGCCCGTTCCGGCCAGGAAAAAAGAGAACGGCATCCGCGCCGTACCCGCAAACCCCAAAAGCTGTCGTGACCGCCATTTCCCAGACCCTCGCCGATCGCCTCGAAGCCCTGCTGCCGCAKACCCAATGCACCAAGTGCGGCTTCGACGGCTGCCGTCCCTATGCCGAAGCCATGGCAGCGGGCGAAGCAGCCTGCAATCGCTGCCCGCCGGGCGGGGAAGAGGGCATCCGCCGCCTGTCGGCGCTGCTCGGCACGCCGCTGCAGCCGCTGGACCCGGAGCGGGGCGTGGAGCAGGCGCGCGCGGTGGCAGTGATCGACGAAGCGCTGTGCATCGGCTGCACGCTATGCATCCAGGCTTGCCCGGTCGACGCCATCGTTGGCGCGCCCAAACAGATGCATACCGTGCTGGCGGACTGGTGCACCGGTTGCGACCTCTGCGTGGCCCCCTGCCCCGTCGACTGCATTGCCATGGTTCCCGTCAGCGCGCAGCGCACCGGCTGGGCCGCCTGGTCGCAGGCGCAAGCGGACGAGGCCCACGCGCGCTACCTCGCCCGCCGCTCGCGGCTCGTGAGCGAGCGCGAGGAGAACGATGCGCGCTTAGCGGCCAAGGCCGCCGCCAAACTGCAGGCGCTGCAAGCCGAAGCCCCGCAAAGTGAAGAGGAACGCTCGGCGCAGGCACGCAAGCAGGCCATCATCCAGGCCGCCATCGAGCGGGYGCGCCTGAAGCAACAAGCGGTGCAGCCACGCAATACCGAGAACGTCTCCCCTGCCGTGCAGGCACAGATCGACGCCGCCGAGGCCCGCCGCGCCAAGGCCGGCCTCACCGCCACACCGTGCCAGCCCGATCCGGATGCCGTGCCCGGCTCCAACCCAGCCCCCAAGGACTCATGAACGCTGCCAAGTGCCGCGCCCTGTTCGAGACACTGCGCGAAGTCAACCCGACCCCGGTCACCGAGCTGGAATACAGCTCGCCGTTCGAGCTGCTGATTGCCGTGCTGCTGTCCGCGCAGGCCACTGACGTGGGCGTGAACAAGGCCACGCGCAAGCTCTACCCCGTGGCGCACAGCCCTGAGCAGATGCTGGCGCTGGGCGAGAACGGGCTGATCGAGTACATCAAGACCATCGGCCTGTACAAGACCAAGGCCAAGCATGTCATCGCGACCTGCCGCATCCTGGTCGAGCAGCACGGCGGCCAGGTGCCGCGCGACCGGGCCGCGCTGGAGGCTCTGCCGGGCGTGGGCCGCAAGACGGCCAACGTGGTACTCAATACCGCGTTCGGCGAGGCCACCATTGCCGTCGACACGCATATTTTCCGGGTAGCCAACCGCACCGGCCTGGCGCCCGGCAAGAACGTGCAAGTGGTGGAGCAGAAGCTGCTCAAGACCGTGCCACAGGAGTTCATGCACGATGCGCACCACTGGCTGATCCTCCATGGGCGCTATGTCTGCAAGGCGCGCAAGCCCGAGTGCTGGCACTGCGCGATCGAGCCGCTGTGCGAATACCGCGAGAAGACCGAGGCGCCGCGCATCTGAGCAAAGGCACAACGGACAGGCAAAAAAAGACCCGCGCGAGGCGGGTCTCTGTCTATCTGGAAGTGCTTGCGCTCAAACGATGCGGCAGGCTTCGTCGAACGACAGGCGCGGGCTGCGCGGGAACAGCTTGTCGGCCTCGCCATAGCCCAGGTTCACGAGGAAATTGACCGACCACTTGCCATCGGCGAAGAAGGCGGCATTCACCTTGCCAGCATCGAAACCAGCCATCGGGCCGCAATCCAGGCCGAGGGCACGCGCGGCCAGGATGAAATAGCCACCTTGCAGCGAGCTGTTCATCAGCGCATCGCGGGCGATCTTTTCCGGCTGGCCGGCGTACCACGAACGCGCATCAGCGTGCGGGAACAGCTTGGGCAGCTGATCGTGGAAAGCGTTATCGAATGCGACGATGGCGGTGACCGGTGCCGAGCGGGTCTTCTCGACGTTGCCTGCGGACACGCACTCGACCAGGCGAGCCTTTTCCGCCGCGCTCTTGACGAACACGATGCGGGCCGGCGAACCGTTGGCAGCCGTCGGGCCAAACTTCATCGCGTCATAGATCTGGTGAAGCACGGCATCGTCCACCTGGCGGTCTTGCCACACGTTGTGGGTACGCGCTTCGGTAAACAGCTGGGCGATTGCAACCTGGTCGATCGGTTTCATGCGGTCGGTTCCTGAACAAGAAGTGAGAAGCGGATTGTATCGAAGACGCCGCCCTCGCCACGCAAGCGATTTGAGCAAGGGGTTCAATTCTGTTGCACATCCTGCGCGCCGGAACCCTTGCTGGTCAGCCAAAGCACGCCCGCCAAGATCAAGCCGCCGCCCAACGCCTGCGTCATCCCGACATGCTCCCCGAGCAAAAGCGCCGCCAACACCACTGTCACCACCGGCTCCAGGGTGGACAACATCGAAGCCCGCGCCGCGCCGAGCCGTTGCAAGCCGGCGAAGAAGGTCAGGATCGCCAGGACCGTGGACAGCAACGCGATCGCCAGCAGCGCCAGCCAGCCTGCGGCGCTCAGCGGGAACTGCGGCGGCACGCCAGCGCCCGCGCGCAACACCCCAGCCACGACATAGACCACCGCGGCCGCACTGCACACCACGGTGGTAGTGGCCAGCGGATTGACGCCCGCCGTCACGCGCGCACCCACGATGATGTACACCGAGTAGATCGCGGCCGAGGCCAGGCCAAGCCCGATGCCCAGCGCCGAGCCCTGGCCGCCCCCCACCGTTAGCCCCGCACCCACCGAGCACAGCACGAGCGCGATCACGGATGCGGTGCCGAGCCGTTCCTTGAGGAAAACGGCGGCKAGGATGGTGACAAAGAGCGGATACAGGTAAAGCAGCAGGGCCACCAGGCTGGCCTGGGCATGATTGAGCGCGGTGAAAAAGCAGAACGACTGGCCAACATAGCCGATGCCGCCCATGGCAGCCAGAGCCAACACCTTGCGCCAGCCCGGCAGGCTGACGCCGCGCAGGCGCATCGCCAGCGCCAGGGCGCCCGCGGCCAGCACGAAACGCACCGCCAGCAGGCCGTAGACATCGGTGCCCGCGTCGTAAGCAAAGCGCGCGAAGATGGCCATGGCGCCAAAGGCGCTGGCCGACAGGGCGATCAGCAACACGCCCGCGAGTTGCTCGCGGGCGTGTTGCTGAGGCTGCCGGACACGGGCGGCGKAGGAACGGGGAGCGGACATGGTGGCGCGCTGGCAGGAAATGGACCCGGCGACGCCGGGCAACRCCGCATTCTAGTGGCTGGCAGGCCGATTCGGTCAGCTTGCGAGGGGGCCGCTTCGCGCTGCGCTGCAGCAGTGGAAGCGCTCGTTTACAATAGCGCCATCATGTTCAATCCCTCCCGCGAAGAAGTCCGCCGTTTTTTCTGTGAAGCCTGGCAGAAGCAACGCGCAGGCAGCGTCCTCACCCCGCTCGAAGTCATTGCGGTCGACTGGATCGGCGAGCATCCTGAGTATCACAGCCTGCTCACCGACACGGAAGGCGCGCTGGCTCAGGACTACACGCCTGAAGGCGGCCAGACCAATCCCTTCCTGCACCTGGCCATGCACCTGTCGATCTCCGAGCAGGTATCCATCGACCAGCCCCCCGGCATCCGCCGCGCGTACGAATCCCTGGCGCAGCGCCTGGATTCACCGCACGAAGCGCAGCATCAGGTCATGGAATGCCTCGGCGAAATGCTCTGGCAGGCGCAACGCACAGGCATGCCGCCGGATGGCGAGCAATACATTGCCTCGATCCAGCGCCGCGCTACCCGCTAGGTGACGTCCCAGCCCTGCCCGGGCTGCGTACAAATCATCACAAGATTCTGCCGCATGGCGTGATAGGCACGTGATAGGCTGTACCGCGTCGCAATACCCTGCCGCGTGCGCATCACCTCTTCACGAGGGTGCGCTGCCGCCTCCCATGCTGCTCAGCACGCTCAAGCCCGAGATCTGCCGCGCCACGGCCAGGCCCCCCGCGCTCCTGCTCGCCCTCGCCCTCTTGGCCGCCGGGCCGCTATCGAGCCATGCTGCCGTGGCGCTGCTGCAACCGCCGAAGGTGGTCGACGGCACCAAGCCCCTGACCCTGACCTTGTTGCTCAGCGCCGACGGTGCGAACCGCAGCTTCCTGGTCCCCCAGGCGATCGACGTCACGGTTTCGGCCGATCTGCAGGCCCCTGTCAGGCTCAGCATGCAGCGTGTCAGCGCCGGCCCCTCGACGATCAAGTTGCGCAAGGGCGAGCACCGCACGGTCGAGTACAGTGCGCCATTGCCGCCCAACCTGCGCGGCGTGGTCCGGCTGGATCCCGTGGACATCGACGCCGCGCCCGTGCTGGTCACGCTCAATCGCGCCCCGCGCGCCGAGGATCCGCCGTCGGCCCAGGTCGCGGCGACCCCGGCACCCACCACAAGCGCCGAAAGAAGCACCTCGCCTGTGCCGGTTGTCCCTGTCATTCCGGTCGCCGCCGCCAGCCAGGCGTCGCCCGTCCCGGCAGACCTGCGAGACGAGGGCCGGCTGACCTTCAACGATCCGATGTACTTCATGGTCGGGGCGCACGGCGGGGCCAACGCCAAGTTCCAGTTCAGCTTCAAGTTCCGCATCTACCAAGGCGAGAATCCGGCTTCGCACGGTTTGCTCGAGAACCTGTACTTCGGCTACACGCAGTTTTCCCTGTGGGATCTGTCGAGCGACTCACGGCCGTTCCGCGACACCAACTACCGCCCGAGCCTGTTCTATTACCTGCCGGATACCGGCGTGCAGAACCGCGTGATCAGCCGGCTCTCGCTTGCGGCTGGCCTGGAACATGAGTCGAATGGCCGCGATGGCGCCCAGTCGCGCAGCATCAATATGGTGTTCGTCAAACCCACGTTTTACCTGGGGGACATGAGCAACTGGCACTGGAGTGTGTCGCCCAAGCTGTACTACTACGTCGAGAAGAACGACAACACTGACATTGCCAGCTATCGCGGCTACATGGACCTGAAGCTGGCCTATGGCAAGCCGGACTCATGGGAGTTCGCTACCACCCTGCGCAAAGGCACGCAGAAGTATTACGGCAGCGTCGACGCATCGGTGACGTATCCGTTGGCCAGGCTGATCCCCGGCACGGCGGGTTACCTGATGGCAGGCTATTTCGTCGGCTATGGCGAGAGCTTGCTGGACTACAACCGCAAGCTGCCTTGGCAATTCCGGCTGGGATACGCGCTGTCACGCTGACGCGCGGACGCGCCTAGCCGGCCAGCGGCTTGCCGCCAGCCTTCAGYCGTGCATTGGCTACCGCCGCGGCAAACTGGCCCTGCCCATGCCAGCCGGTGGCCCGCCCCAGCCTCTTGCCCTTGTGGAAGAACATGAAGACCGGAATGCCGTGCAGGCCGAATCGCTTGCCCATATCCGGGTGCGCATAGACATTGGCGTGCAGCCAGTGCAGCTCCAGCGCCCGCACCGGGTCTGGATTGGACAGCATGGCTTTTTTCGCCATTTCGCAATTGAAGCAGTCCACGCCCCAGAAAAAAACGCAGACCAGCGCGTCGCCAGCAGCAGCGATGGCGCCATCGATGCCGGCGCTGTCCACCTCGCGCATGCCGAACGCGTCGAAGGCGCGATGGTCGAGGTGCGCCGCCGGATCCACGGCGGTGTCGGGCGTGGCGGGGTTGCCTGGCTCTGTGGACATGGACATCTCCAGCAATGAAAAACGCCCGGGCCAGCGGCACCGGGCGTTGCTTGTGCCAGCCCGCCGGGCGGACCGCAAAGAGGTGGCGCTTACTTGGGCGCGGACACCGTGACCAGCGCCGGGCGCAGCACGCGATCGGCGATCGTGTAGCCGCGCTGCAGCACCGTGACCACGGTGTTCGGCTCCTGCGGCGCCGGCACCATCGAAATGGCCTGRTGRCGGTGCGGGTCGAACTTCTCGCCMACCGGGTTCAGCTCGACGATCTTGCCCYKCTCGAAGGCGCTGACGAGCTGGCGGGCTGTCAGTTCGACCCCTTCGCGCAGCTTGGCGATATCGCCCGACCCGTCGGCCAGCGCCGCCTGCAGGCTGTCCATCACAGGCAGCAGGTAGTCGGCAAAGGTCTCGATAGCAAATTTATGGGCCTTGGCGACGTCTTCCTGGGCACGGCGGCGGATGTTCTCGCCTTCCGCGGTAGCCCGCAGAAACATGTCGTAGTTTTCCTTGGCCTTGGCTTCAAGCGCGGCCAACTGGGCCGCCACGTCCACGGTGGCGGCGTTATCGGCCTGGCCGGCCGGGGCGGTGTTCAGCTCCTCGCTGGCTGGCGTGAGCGGCGGCGTGGTGGATGGCGTCTGCTTCTGTTCTTCCATGTCGATCCGTATCAAACAAAGGCGCGGCCTGTCTAGCGCAGGCCGCCGGGTGGTCAATCGGCAAATGTAGCCTGCAATTGGTGGCAGGCCCCCGGATTTTCAAGTGCGCACCGCGACGGTGCAGTGAAATACAAGGTTACAAAGAGGGGGTCTACGGAAATAGGGGTCATATTGCTTTGCTGCAGCGCACCCCCTAAGATGAAACCGTATAAAAATGACAAAAATAACGGGGTCGAAGATGCAATTCAAGTGGGGCCACTCTCGAAAGGTTAGCCATGCATAAGCTGCCTGTTCTGACGGTCTTCCTTCTCGCCGCATTATCGGTGATGACAGTCTTCATCTGCCTCTCCGGCGCCTTCACGCCGCGAGACACCGAATACGGCAGTGGCAAGGCGGTATTCAAACACTACATCATTCCCTACGTTCGCTGACCCGGCCGGGGAGTCCGTACAGCCTGAATCGCTGTCMGCCTCATCCCCTGACGCCGTCGATCTGGCGGCGATCGCGCTTGGTCGGGCGCCCCTGCAGCTTCGATGCAGGCTCCACGTTAAGCCGCCGATTCTCGGCATCCTGCCGCCGGCGCGCCTCGCTGGCCTCGGTTTCCGCATAAAGCGTCTGGGCTACCGCGGCCGGGCCGCGTACCGCTGCAATGCCTTTTACGACCACTTCCCAGCGCTGCTGATGCGCCTCGAGGACGACGGTGTCGCCCGGCTTGACCTCGCGCGAATTCTTGCATGCCTGGCCGTTGACCTGCACCTTGCCACGGTCCACCGCCTCGGCAGCCAGCGAGCGAGTCTTGAAGAAGCGCGCGCACCACAGCCATTTGTCGATGCGCAGGCGGGCATCGGCCTCGAAAGATACACTCATGTCGTCACCTCCATCCGTTGGGCAGCGCCACGCTCATGCCGCGGCGCCACGCGTCTGCGCGTGCGTGCGGCGGGCCTCCAGCTCATGCGGATGCGGCAGCCGCAGCGGCCAGCCCTGCAAGTGCTGCAAGCCAATCTCCGCCAGCCCGGCAATCCAGCTCTCCGAATCGTTGAGGCAGGGAATGTAGTGGAACACCTTGCCGCCTGCCACATGGAACTCGGAGCGCCCTTCCATGGCGATCTCTTCCAGCGTCTCCAGGCAATCGGCCGGAAAGCCCGGGCAAAACACGTCTACCCGGCCAGTGCCGACCTTGCCGAGTTCCTGCAGGGTGGGCGCGGTATAGGGCTGCAGCCACTCCGCCTTGCCAAAGCGTGACTGAAAGGTGACCTGGTACTGCCCGGGCTGCAGGCCCAGCGCCTCGCCCAGCAGGCGCCCGGTCTTGAGGCACTCGCAATGGTAGGGGTCGCCGAGCTCCAGCGTGCGGCGCGGCACGCCGTGAAACGACAGGATCAGCTTGTCGCCCCGCGCGAAATCCGGCGTGCCATGCTGCGCCCAGTATGCCCCCACCTGCTGGTGCAAGGCGGCAAGATAGGCCGGATGGTCGTGGAAATGCTTGACCAGCCGCAGCTCCGGCTGGTTTCGCCACTGCTTGAGTACCCGGAACACCTCGTCGAAGCCCGTCGCCGTGGTGGTGCCGGAGTACTGTGGATATAGCGGCAGCAGCAGGATGCGCTCGGTCCCCTGGCGGCGCAGCGCTTCCAGCACCGAGCCGATCGACGGATTGCCGTACCGCATGGCGCACGCCACTGTCACCTCATGGCCTTGCTGGTTCAGCAGCAGTTGCAAGGCGTGAGCCTGGCGCTCGGTGTGCACCAGCAGCGGGGAACCCGTCATATGCGCCTCCCGCAGCCAGATCGACTCGTACTTCATCGCCGAAGCGCGCGAGCGCAGCGGCACGATGATGCCGTACAGCAGCGGTAGCCACGCCGCGCGTGGGATCTCCACGACGCGCGGGTCGGACAGGAACTGCTTGAGGTAGCTGCCGACCGCCTTCGGCGTTGGCGCATCCGGGGTGCCGAGGTTGATCAGCAGGATGGCCGTGCGCGGCGCCTGGCCATGCTGGTAGGCCGGTTCAGGGGTAAACGTCATGTAATTTCCGGTGTGGCGGGGCGGCGCGGGCACAGGACGCGCGGCCGCCAGGTTTCGCCGAGCTTACAGGATGCGGGGAACAGGCAGTTTGTAAGACAGGGCCGAGCCAACACTAGTTCTGGCTGAGCGCGCTGGACAACAGGCGCGCGGTGATGTCGAYGATCGGGATCACCCGTTCGTAGGCCATGCGGGTCGGCCCGATCACCCCGAGCGTGCCGACGATCTGGCCGTCGACTTCATAGGGCGCGGTGATGACCGCCATGTCTTCGAGCGGCACCAGTTTGCTCTCGCCGCCGATGAAGATCTGCACGCCCTGGGCGTGGCTGGAGACATCGAGCAGCTTGAGCAGGCCGGTCTTGTGCTCGAACACGTCGAACAGGCGGCGCAGCTTTTCCATGCTGGACGACAGGTCTTCCACCTCCAGCAGCTTGCGCTCGCCCGAGATGAAGACATGGTCGTCTTCCCCCTCGGCCATGGCATTGCTCCCCGCCTCCACCGCGGCCTGCATCAGCTGCGACATATCCATGCGCAGCGCCCGCAGCTCGCCGCGCAGGTGGTCGCGCACATTGTCGAAGCTCATGCCGGCAAAGTGCGAGTTGATGAAATTGGCGGCTTCGACCAGTTGCGACGGGGAATACGGCAGCTCGGTCTGGATGATGCGGTTCTGCACGTCGCCCTCGGGGGTGACGATGATCAGCAGGATGCGCTTGTCCGAAAGCCGCATGAATTCGACCTGGCGGAACGCCTGGGCGCGCCTGGGGGTCATCACCACGCCGGCGAACTGCGACAGGTTGGACAAGGTGTGCGCCGCCGACGTGATCATCCGCTGCGGCCCGAGCTGCYGGCCCTCCAGCTGGCCCCGGATCTTGCCGGTCAGCTCGGCCAGGTTGAGCGCGCCATCCAGCGGCTGGGCGGTCAGCATGGTGTCCACGAACAGCCGGTAGCCGCGCGGCGTGGGAATGCGCCCGGCCGAGGTATGCGGGCTGGCAATGAACCCCATTTCCTCCAGGTCGGACATCACATTGCGGATGGTGGCCGGAGACAGGTCGAGCCCCGAGTACTTCGACAAGGTCCGTGAGCCCACGGGCTGCCCCTCGGCGATGTAGCGCTCGATGAGGGTTTTGAGAAGCGTTTTCGCACGTTCATCCATGATGCTCCTGATTTTACGCAAGTTTTCACCATTCGGGCGGCTCATCGGCGATCCGGCCCGGCGCCAAGCGCCCTCCTGCTGACAATGGTCACGGCGGTATGGTCTAATCCCGGCATGTCTTCGCTCCCCAAGCCCGGCGCCGCGCGCGCCCCATTTCGCACCGTCGCCCTGATCGGCAGGTACGCCACAGCCGGCATCGAGGGCCCGCTGGAAGAGCTGGCCGCCTGTATCCTCAGGAACGGCCAGGATGTGGTGTTCGAGCGAGACACGGCCCTGGCCACCGGACTGACCGACTATCCGGCGCTGGCGCCCGACGAGATCGGCAAGCATGCCGATGTGGCGGTGGTGCTCGGCGGCGACGGCACCCTGCTGGGCCTGGCGCGCCAGCTGGCCGGCTACCCGGTGCCGCTGATCGGCGTGAACCACGGGCGCCTTGGCTTCATGACCGACATCCCCTTGCAGGACGTGCACTCGGTGCTGCCCGACATGCTGGCGGGCCGCTACGAGTCCGAGACCCGCATGCTGCTGGAGTCCCAGGTGGTGCGCGACGATGGCGTGATCTTCTCCGCGCTGGCCTTCAACGACGTCGTGGTCAACCGTTCCGGCATTTCCGGCATGGTCGAGCTGGCGGTGTCGGTGGACGGCCACTTCATGTACAACCAGCGCTCCGATGGCCTGATCGTCTCCACGCCGACCGGCTCGACCGCCTATGCGTTGTCGGCGGGCGGCCCGATCCTGCACCCGACCCTGTCGGGCCTGGTGCTGGTGCCGATTGCCCCGCATGCGCTGTCCAACCGCCCGATCGTGCTGCCGCACGATGCCGAGGTGTCGATCGAGGTCGCCACGGCGCGTGACGCCAGCGTGAACTTCGACATGCAGTCGCTGACCTCGCTCTTGCCCGGCGACCGCATCGTGGTGCGGCGCTCGGCCAAGACCGTCAACCTGCTGCACCCGATCGGCTACAACTATTACGCCACGCTGCGCAAGAAGCTGCACTGGCACGAGTACCCGAGCGAAGACAACCGGCTCTGATCCGCCCCGGCCCGCACCGATCCGGCCCAGATCCGTCCCCTGACATCACCCAGCCCCGACCCGTCGACCACGATGCTGCGCAGCCTGTCCATCCGCGATTTCGTCATTGTCGATACCCTCGACCTCGACTTCTCCCCGGGCTTCACCGTCTTCACCGGCGAGACCGGCGCCGGCAAGTCGATCCTGATCGATGCGCTGGCCCTGGTGCTGGGTGAGCGCGCCGACGCCGGCGTGGTCCGCGAAGGCGCCGCCCGGGCCAGCATCAGCGCCACCTTTTCCACCCCGGCCGGGCTCGACGCCTGGCTGGCCGAACACGATCTCACCGGCGACGAAGGCACGGTGCTGCTGCGCCGCACGGTCGACGCCAGCGGGCGCGGCAAGGCCTTTATCAATGGCGCCGCCGCCACGCTGGGCCAGCTGCGCGACATCGGCGACCGCCTGGTCGATATCCACGGCCAGCATGCCCATCAGTTGCTGCTGCGCCCGGACGCCCAGCGCCTGCTGCTCGATGCCCATGCCGGGCTCACCGCGCAAGCCGGTGCGGTGGCCGAAGCCTGGCGCTCGTGGCGCGCGTGCGTGCGCCAGCGCGAAAACGTCGAGCACCGCTCGCGCGAGATGCAGCTGGAACGCGAGCGGCTCGAATGGCAGGTCGGCGAGCTCGAGAARCTGGCGCCGCAACCCGGCGAATGGGAAGACATCCAGGCCGAGTACAACCGGCTGTCGCACGCCGCCGGGCTGATCGAGGGCAGCCGCGCCGCGCTCGAGGCGCTGTCCGAGGCCGATGGCTCGGTGCTGTCCGGGCTTAACAGCGTGGTGCAGCGCCTGCGGCAGATGGCCGACGTCGACCCCGCGCTGGGCGACGTACTGGCGGCGCTGGACCCGGCGCTGGTCCAGGTCGAGGAGGCCGCGCACTCGCTCAACCGCTATGTCGACCGGATCGACCTGGACCCCGAACGCTTGCAGGTGGTGGRGGCGCGCATGCAGGCGCTGCACACCACCGCACGCAAGTACCGGATGCCGCCCGAGCAGTTGCCGGACGAACTGATGGCGCGCCGCCAGCAACTGGACGATCTCCAGTCCGCCCAGGACCTGAACAAGGCGATGGCGCGCGAGGCCGCGGCCCGCGCCGCCTACCTCACCATCGCCCAGCACCTCGGCGCCGCACGCAAGGTGGCGGCCGAAAGCCTGTCGGCCGCCGTGACGGATGCCATGCAGGGCCTGTCCATGGCGGGCRGCAGTTTCGCGGTGGCGCTGCACCCGCTCGACGAAGGGCAGAGCCACGGCCTGGAACAGGTCGAGTTCCTGGTGGCAGGCCATGCCGGCGTCAGCGCGCGCCCCCTGGCCAAAGTGGCGTCGGGCGGCGAGCTGGCCCGGATCAGCCTGGCAATTTCCGTCATTACCAGCGAAGCCGCGCCCACCCCCACCCTGATCTTCGACGAAGTCGACACCGGCATCGGCGGCGCGGTGGCCGAGGTAGTGGGCCGCCGCCTGCAGGAACTCGGCCGCGCCCGCCAGGTGTTGTGCGTGACCCACCTGCCGCAGGTGGCCGCCCAGGCCGGCGCCCACCTGCTGGTCAGCAAGGAGACCAGCCAGCGCGACGGCACAGGCTCGGTCACCCGCTCGCGCATCCGTGCCCTCGACGCCGCCGGCCGCGTGGTCGAAACCGCACGCATGCTGGGCGGGACCACGGTGACGGCCACCACAGTGCAACATGCCGAGGAGATGCTCGCGCAAGGCCTGCGCGGCACCACCGGCACGGCCCGGGAGGCGCGCCGCTCGCGGCGCAGCGCAGGCTGATAGCCTGCGCCCTGGCCCGTAACCATTCAGGAGTTTCCCCATGTCACTCGGCAAACAGCCGCACTCCCGCTCACTGGCTCGCCCGCTGCGGATCACCGCCGCCTGCGGCCTGCTGGCCCTGCTGGCCCTGACCGCTTGCCAGGCGCAGCAGCGCCCGTCGGCGCCACCGCTCAACAGCATCAGCGCCGATCGCGCCGTCGGCGATATCATGGTGCGGTTCTCCGCGCCGCCGGTCACCGTGTCCGAAGACGCCGATCGCTTGCTGGCCTCGATTGCCGGGCCGATCCGCTTCGTCGTCAAGCGGCCCATGTCGGGCGGCGTGTGGTTGGTCACCGCGATCTCCGCGTCGGCCGATGCGACGATCGACCAGGCGCTTGCCACGCTGCGCGGCACCCCTCGCATCGAACTGGCCGAACCTGACCGCGTGCTCAAGCCGAACCGCACCCAGCCCATCGGCCGCGACATGCCGCCGAGCTGAATCCGGCGGTGGCCCGGTTTCTGTCGTCGGAATGCATGGCTTGGACGTTGAAGGCTGAAGGTTGAAGGCTGAAAGTTGAATGCTGTAACCGCGGTCAGTCCGAAGCGGGCTCAACGGGAGAACCTAGACATGCAGGAACAGCGTCAATTCCAATCTGGCGAAACGCGGCGCGTGGCGCCCCATGCCGCCCTGCTGCTGGCACTGGGCGCCGCCCTCTGGCTGGGTGTGCCGGCCGCAGCCGGCGCGGCCCCCGACCCCGCCGCGCGCCCCGCGCCGCATTACACCGGCAACTTCATCGTGCGCTGGCGTGACGGCAGCACAAGCACAACCACCGGCGCGAACGTCACCAGCGCGAGCGACCGCGCTGCTGCCAGCGGCTTGTCCGAGCGCATGCTGAGCGTGCGCCAGAGCACCGGCGTGGCRCTTTCGGTCAAGCGCCAGATGGGCGGCAGCTTGCAACTGCTGAGCGTCTCCGGCAGCGATGCCGCCGACCCGGAAGGCACCGCCGCCCGGCTGCGCCAGGATCCGCGCATTGCGGAAGTGGTGCCGGACCGCTGGCTGCGGCTGCACGACACCGTGCCCAACGATCCCGAGTTCGCGCTCAACCAGCCCTACCTCGGCACCCCTGCCCAGGTGGTGGGCGGCGTGAACCTGCCCCCCGCATGGGACCGCACGCGCGGCAGCAGCAGCCTGGTGATCGCCGTGCTCGATACCGGCTACCTGCCGCACCCCGATCTCGCCGGCCGCATTGTGCCCGGCTATGACTTCATTACCGACCCGAAGATCGCCAACGACCCTGATGGCYGGGACGCGGATCCCACCGACGCCGGCGACGGCGTGCCGGCGGGCTTCATCTGCCCAGGCACCACCACGGCGACCACGACCGCAACCAACAATAGCTGGCACGGCACCCGCGTGGCAGGCACGCTTGGCGCACTCACCAATAACGGGGTGAACATCGCCGGTGTGGACTGGAACGCCCGCATCCAGCCGGTGCGCGTCTCCGGCCGCTGCGGCGCGCTGCTCTCGGACACCGTGGATGGCATGCGCTGGGCTGGCGGCCTCTCCGTACCCAATGCGCCGGCCAACCCCACCCCGGCGCGCGTGATCAACGTGAGCCTGGGCGGCGGGACCTGCTCCAGCATCGAGCAACAAGCCGTGGCCGACCTCGCCGCGAATGGCGTGGTGGTGGTTGCCGCCACGGGCAACAGCGCCGGCGCGGTCGAGGCGCCTGCCGACTGCACCGGCGTGGTCGCCGTAACGGCACATGCCAATGACGGCGAGAACGCCAGCTATGCCAACGTGGGGCCGCAGGTTGCGCTGAGCGCGCCCGGCGGCGGCTGTGGCAACTCCAAGGTATCGGGGGGCAAATGCACAGTGGCGGAGTCGTTCATCCGGACCCTCTCCAATGACGGCACCACCTCGCTTGGCAACTACAACGTCATCAACTCGCAAGGCACCAGCTTTGCCGCGCCGCTGGTATCGGGCGTGGTGTCGCTGATGCTCGCCGCGAACCCGGCCCTCACACCTGCCCAGGTGCTTGCCACCTTGAAGAGTTCGGCGCGGCCCCATCCGGCTGGCACCTATTGCACGGCCGCAGCCAATGCCGGCATCTGCGGCGCGGGCCTGCTCGATGCCAATGCCGCCGTGGCCGCCGGCACGCAGGTGGTCCAGCCGGCGCCCGCCGCGCCCGCCGCCTCGTCGGGTGGTGGTGGTGGCGCGATTTCGTGGCCGCTCGCGCTCGGGCTGGGCGCGCTTGGCTTGCTGCTGAACTGGGTCGGACGCCGCCGGCGCCCGGCGCCCGGCGCGGTCGCGCTGAAACCACGCCGAAAACACGCCGAAACCACGCAAAGACCGCGCTGAATTTGCGGCGACCACGGGGCACCGTCCGGCCTGCGCCGGCCGCGCCCCTTGCCCGCGCGCCTATGCCGGCGGCTCGCCCCGGCGGCGCTGCCACCACTCCTGCACCAGCCATAGCCCCAGGCCGGCCAGCGCGCCGGCCGCGTGCGAGATGCGCACGACCCCGAACCCCCACTGCGCGTCGAACACCACGGGCGCGAGCCACGACTGCTCAAGCCAGGTCTTGACCAACACGCCAAGGCAGAGCGCCACGCCGAGCACGCGCGACACGCCGCTGCCATAGAGCAGCCTCAGCCCGCCCCACAGGGCCAGCCCGTGCAGCGCGCCGGACAACCCGCCGTACCAGCCCACCGACGGCACCCGGCATAACGCCAGCTGCACCGCGACGCCGCAGGCGAGCAGGACCGCCAGCATTGCGGCGGCGCGCGCCTCGCGGCCGATCAGCAGGAACAGGCCCGCTGCTGCCAGCAGGTCCGCCAGCCAATGCTGCCAGCCAAGGTGGACCCACATTGCCGTCAGCAGCCGCCACCACTGGCCCCCCACGCCGCGGCCCATGACCGCATCGCGCAGATAGAGCCCGTGCGCGTGCAGCCACGGAATAAAGGTAAAAGCGGCACCCAGGGCGGCCGTGAGCGCCAATACGGCCAGCACGCCCGGCCATCCCGGCTGGCGCGCCGCGCCAGCCGCCTGCGCGTTCATTTGCCGCCGCCGGCAACCGGCTCGCCGAACACCGCTTGCCAGAGGGTGCGCACGTGTTCCGCCTGCGGCGCCACCGCGGCCGGCGCTACCCGTGCGTGGACCTGCCCGTCCAGGCGCAACTGGTGCTGGCGGGCACGGAACAGGCGATAGGCGTCGCCCACTTCGCGCGCCAGCGTGGCATCGATCAGGCCGATTTCGCCGGCCGTGCGCAGCAGCGCGATATTGCCGGCATTGCGCGTGAGCGCGGGATGATCGTGGCTGTGCAGCAGCACGAGGTATTGCACCGTGAATTCGATGTCAACCATGCCGCCGCGATCATGCTTGAGGTCGAACAATCCGTTTGGGTTGGGATGCCCATCGGCCACCTTGTGGCGCATGGCGACGATCTCGCCGCGCAGCGTGGCGGCGTCGCGTGGCTGGCGCAGGATCTCGTCGCGCAGGCTTTCGAAATGCGCGCCGATCTCGGGGTCGCCCGCGCAAAAACGCGCGCGGGTAAGGGCCTGGTGCTCCCACACCCATGCGGTGTTGTCGCCCTCGCGCTGCTGGTAGCGGCGAAAGCCCTCGAAGCTGGTCACCAGCAGCCCGGCCTCGCCGTTGGGGCGCAGGCGCGTGTCGACATCGAACAGCGTGCCGGCGGCGGTATGGCTGGTCAGCCAGGTGATCAGGCGGCGCGCGTAGGCGGCATAGACGTCAGGCGCGCGCTCGTGCTCGTCTTCGTAGAGGAAGATGATGTCGAGGTCGGAGGCATAGCCCAGCTCCTTGCCGCCCAACTTGCCGTAGGCAATCACGGCAAAGCGCGGCTGCTCGGCGTGCCGCGTGGCAAGCTGGCGCCAGACCGCCTGCAGGGTCACGTCGAGCATGGCGTCGGCCAGGTCCGACAGCCGGTCGGCGATCTGCTCCACCGTCAGCATGCCTTGCAGGTCTTGCAGCAGGATGCGGAAGGTCTCGGCGTGGTGCTCKCGGCGCAGGATGTCCATCTGCGCTTCGATCTGCCCGTCGGCCGCGTCGAGGCGCGCGGCCAGGCGGCTGCGAAAGCCGGTCCAGTCAGGCGCGCCCGCCAGGGCATCGCTGTCGAGCAGTTCGTCAAGCAGTTGCGGGTGGCGGGTCAGGTAGGCGGCGGCCCAGCTCGATGCGTGCAGCGTGTCGGCCACGCGCGCCATCGCCTGCGGGTACTCGGAAAGCAGCGACAGATAGGACGCGCGGCGGCTGATGGCATCCAGGAAATCGACAAAGCGGGCGATGGTGCGGTCGGCATCTTCCTGGCGCGAGGCCAGGTCAAGCGCGCGGTTGACCAGCAGGTCAAAGCGCACGCGGCTGGGCTCGGACAACGCGCGGTAGCGCAGCGAGGCGCCGATGGCGCGCAAGCGGTCGAGCAGCCCGGTGCAATCGCCGAAGCCGGCTGAGGCCAGGCGCTCGCACGGCGGTTCATCCTGTTCTTCCTGTATCAACGCCGGCCACAACGCCTCGCACGGTGCGTGCGCTTCATCGGGGTCCGAGAAGGTGGCCTCGAACTGTTGCGCCACCGGATCCTGCAGCGACGCCAGCCGCTCGAGCAAGGCCGGCCAGTCGGCGCAGCCCATCATCTTCGCCACCGCCAGTTGCTCCTCTTCCGAGGTTGGCAGGTGGTGTGTCTGGGCATCGTCGCGATACTGCAGGCGGTGCTCGAGCTGGCGCAGGAAGCGGTAGGCATGCGCCAGTTGCTCGGCCTGGCCCGCAGGCAATAGCCCATGCTCCACCGCCACCGTCAACACCTCCAGGGTGGGCCGGATGCGCAGTGCCGGGTCCTGGCCGCCGCGGATCAGCTGGAAGACCTGGGCCATGAACTCGATCTCGCGAATGCCACCGCGGCCGAGCTTGATATTGAAGGCACGCTGGTTGACGCGCTGGCCGCCGCCTGGCGCCGCCAGCCCGCCGCTGCGCTTGGCCGCCTCGGCGCGGATCTGCGCGTGCAGCGAGCGGATCGCCGCGATCACGCCGTAATCGAGGTAGCGGCGGAAGACGAAGGGCGTGGTCAGGCTGGCCAGTTGCGCGGCGGTACGCTGCGCATGCGGGGTATCCAGCGCCGACACCACCCTGCCCTTGATCCAGGCGTAGCGCTCCCACTCGCGGCCCTGCACCATCAGGTATTGCTCCAGCATGCCGAAGCTGCAGGCCAGCGGTCCGGCGTCGCCGTTGGGGCGCAGGCGCATGTCGACGCGGAACACGTAGCCATCTCCGGTCACGTCGGCCAGCAGGTTGATCAGGCGCCGTCCCAGGCGGATGAAATATTCGTGATTGGACAGGCTGCGTTGCCCGCCACGCGTGTCGCCGTCTTCGTCGTACAGGAAGATCAGGTCGATATCGGACGACACATTGAGCTCGCGGCCACCCAGCTTGCCCATGCCGACCACCACCAGCTCCTGGACTTCCCCGCTGCTCTCCCCGACTGGACGGCCGTAGGTCGGGGCGAGGTCCGCTTCGAGCATGGCCAGGCCGTATTGGATGCCGAGCTCGGCCAGATCCGTCATCGCACCGGTGACTTCGCCCAGCGTCGACTGCCCGCGCAGATCGCGCTCGATCACCACGCACATCACTTCCGCACGCAAGCGGCGCAGCGCGCGCTTGACGGCGTCGTCCACATCGGCCGACGGCTCATGCAGGACCTTGAGCCGCGCCTCCATCCAGGCGCGCGTGAGCAGCTGGTCGCGCGCGAGCGCGACGATTTCGGCCAGCTCGGGACGGGCCTGCACCATGCGGCGGGTGTAATGGGAATAGGCGGGCGAGTACAATGCCATGCCGGCGCAGTCGACCGGCACGAGTTCCACGGCGGCTACCACCGCGAACGGGCCGGTGGCCATGTCGGCCACAGCCTGCCTGGCAGCGCTGGAAGTGTTGCCGGGCGCATGTTCGCTGGCAGCGCCATCGGTTGCAGCGGTATCGGGCGCGGCTGCGGAACTCGTCGGATCAGTGGAAGTCATTCCTGTTACTTGGTAGCGCGTGAGCCGGCCCCGGGGCCGGCGCGCGCGTTATGCACGGCCGGTCAGGCACCGAATTGGAGAGCGCCTAGTATTGTCGGATAATCTGCGCATGTCCAGCCGCGCCACCCCACCTGCCGATCCMTCCGCCGCCACCGCCGGCGGCACGCCGGCACTCGAAGGGGCCGCCGGTGCAGGCTCCCCCCCATCGCAGCAAGGCAACCTGCGCGCGCTTGCGTTTGCGCGTGCTTGCGGCCGCGCCCTGCTCGCAGGCTTGCGCCATCCCGTCTGGCGCGGCCTGGGACGCGTGCTGGTGCGCCTGGCCCTGGCGCTGGTGCTGCTGGCGCTGCTCGCCGGGCTGCTGATCCGCTTCGTGCTCTGGCCGCAGGCCTCGGCCGCCCGCACCTGGCTCGAGCAGCGCGGCTCGGTGGCGCTCGCGGCCCATTTGAGCATCGGCCAGCTGGATACCTACTGGGATGGCTGGCACCCCGCTTTCCATGCCCGCGACGTCAAGGCCGTCGATGCCGAGCAGCGCGTGCTGCTGGCGGCGGGCGAGCTTGACGGCAAGCTGTCATGGCGCTCGCTGTTCAGCATGGACGTGCTGTTCCAGCGGATCTCCGCCAGCCGGACCGACCTGCTGATCCGCCGCTCCGCCGACGGCAAGCTCAAGGTAGCCGGCATGGCCGTGGACACCACCGGCGCCCAGCCGCAGGACAACCGGCTGTTCGACTGGCTGCTGGCCCAGGGCAAAGTCGAGCTCACCGACGGCAAGCTGCGCTGGCTCGACGACAAGAACAAGCTGCCGCAACTGGATGTGGGCGACATTCAGCTCAGCGTGCAGCGCCACGGCTCGCGCCACACGTTCAAGCTCGAAGCGCAGTCGGCCACGCTTGCGCCACGCCCGCTCGTGGTGCAGGCGGACTTCCGCCATGAATACCTGCATCGCACCGGCGACTGGCACAACTGGTACGGGCAGGCCAGCTGGGACCTTGGCCGGCTGGAACTGCCGGTGCTGCAACGCTATCTCGCGGTCTTCGACCGGGTCACGCGCGGCACCTTCAGCACCGACGGCACCATCGAATTTCGCGGTGGCCAGATCACCCGCAGCCAGGCCCGGCTGCGCGCCAGCAGCGTGGACCTGAAGCTCTCCGGCGCGCCCGAGGCGCTCAAGCTCGCCAGTGCCCAGGCCTTTGTCCTGCACCGCGCCGGGCGCGACCGCGACAACATCCTCACTATCGACACCCTGCTGTGGCAGCCAGAGCCCGCGGAAGGGCCGGCCGTGCCGCCGGCACAGCAAGCGCAGGCGGCCTCCGCAGCCGCGGCCTCCCCCGGCGGCGCCAGCGGGGCTGCCGGTCTGGCCAGCGGCGAAGGCGCCTGGCGCGAAGGCATGCGCAAGGTAGTGGTCGGCTGGGCCACCGACAACAAGGGCGCCTTGCGCAAGTTCACGCTCAAGGCACCCACCTTCGACCTGAACACCGTGCGCGCGCTGGCCACCTCGCTGCCGCTCGACACCGCTTTGTCGCGCCAGCTGCGCGCGCTCCAGCCCTCCGGCCATGTCGACAACCTGGACGTGAACTGGACCCGGGATCGCCAGGGCATGCTGAGCCGCCGCGATGGCCAGCGCCACTTCAACGTGCAGGGCACGCTGCGCAGCGTCTCGGTGCTTGGCCAGCCCGCCAACCCGCCCGTCGGCGCGAATGGCAAGCCCCATCTGGGCGTGCCGGGCTTTTCGCGGATCTCCGSCAGCTTCAGTTTCGACGAACGCCAGGGCAGCGCCCGTTTTGAAGGCAACAACGCCGCGCTGATGCTGCCGGGCATGTTCGAGGATCCGCGCCTGTCGTTCGACCAGATCAATGGCGAGGTGCGCTGGACCAACGACAACGGCAAGCTGGCGGTGCGCACCGACGGCGTGCAATTCGCCAACGCGGATACCGCCGGCAGCGTACGGGGCACATGGCACGCCGGTGGCGACGGGCACGGCGGCATTGCCGACCTGACCGGCGAACTGACCCGCGCCCAGGTCAGCCGCGTGCCGCGCTACCTGCCCATGGGCATACCCGCCTCCACGCGCCAGTACCTGGCTGGCGCCCTGGTCGGCGGCGAAGCCAGCGACATCAAGTTCCTGGTCAAGGGCGACCTGGAGCACTTCCCCTTCCACAGCCCGTTCGAGGGCGCCGGCGACTTCCGGGTCGAGGTGCCAATCCGGCATGTCAGCTACCAGATCGCGCCCCATGTGAGCGCGCCGGCGGGCAGCGCCGCCAGCGCCAGCAATGGCGGCAAGGCCTGGCCTAACTTCACCGACATCAGCGGCCACTTGCTGTTCGAGCGCGGCGGCCTGTCGTTCGTCGCGCAGCGCGCCAGCGTGCAAGGCGCCACCGGCGTCACGCTGCAGGACGTCAATGGCCGCATCGCCGACCTCGGCGAGCATGGCCGCCTGGTGCTGGACGGCAGCGCCAGCGGGTCGATGGCAGGCTTCCTGCGCTTCGTCGCCGCCAGCCCGGTGCGCGACTGGACCGGCCAGGTGCTGACGGATATGCGCGCCCAGGGCAACGGCGAGCTTCGGCTCAAGCTTGACCTGCCCCTCACCGAGGCGCAGGCAACCAAGGTCGACGGCCAGTTCCGGCTGCCCGGCAACGAGGTGGTGCTGATACCGCAATTGCCAGTGCTGGCCGGCACCACGGGCGTCGTCGCCTTCAACGAGCACGGCTTCCAGCTCAACGACCTGCGCGCCCGCTTCCTGGGCGGCGAGATCCGCGCCGGCGGGGGCAGCCAGCCCGACGGCACGATCCGGGTCAATGCCGGTGGCAACCTTACCTCGCAGGGCATCCGCGAGGCGTTTGGCGCCTCGCCCGCGGCCGGGCTGGTACAGAAACTGGAAGGCAGCACCGCCTACAGCGCTGTGATCAGCGTGCGCGATCACCAGCCCGTGATCACGGTCGCGTCGGAGCTGGCCGGGCTGGCGCTGAACCTGCCCGCGCCGATGGCCAAGAGCGCGGCGCAGGCCGTGCCATCGCACTTTGAGCTGCGCCCGGCCGCCGCCCGCGCCGGCAGCGAGGAAATGCTGGTGCAGTATGGCAACGTGCTCAATGCGCGCTACCTGCTGCGCCGCAATGGCGACGCCGTGGAAGTGCAGGCTGGCGGGATCGGCATCGAGCAGCCCGCGCCGCAGCCCGCCAGCGGCGTCACCGCGGCGCTTACGGCCAGCCGCTTCGACCTGGACGCGTGGCGCACGCTGCTGGCGGAAGCCGGCAAGGCCAGTGCAGGCAATGCCGCGCCGGTGTCCGCCTACCTGCCCGAGCGCATTTCCGCGCGCACGCGCACGCTGCACGCTTTTGGCCGCGAGCTCGACGATGTCGTGCTCGAGGCCACCCGCGAAAGCGCTGGCTGGGACATGCAGATCGAGTCCCGCCAAGTGGCGGGGACCATGGGTCAAGGCGCGCGCCAGCGAAGACGGCGGCGAGCCCGTGTGGACGCTGGACCGTCTGGTCATCGAGCAGCCGGGCGCGACATTCACCGGCAGCGGCAGCTGGCGCTTGCCGCGCCGGATGCGCGAAGGCGCTGCCGCCGAGCGCCGCACGCTGCTCGACTTCAAGCTCGACGTGCGCAATGGCGGCCAGGTGCTCGAACGCATGGGCCTGCCCCATATGCTGGCTGATGGCCACGGCACCTTCGAAGGCCGGATCGCATGGCGCGGCTCGCCGCTGTCGATCGACTACCCCACCTTGTCGGGCCGGATGAAGCTGCAGCTGGAGAACGGCCAGATCCTCAGCGTGGACCCGGGCGCGGCCAAGCTGCTGGGCGTGCTTAGCCTRCAAGGCCTGATGCGGCTGGCCACCTTCGACTTCCGCGGCGTGGCGGGCCAGGGCATGGTGTTCGACGAGATCACCAGCACCGGCACGATCGAGAATGGCGTGGCCAGCACCAAGGACTTCGCGCTCAAGGGCGGGCAGCTGCGCGCCTCGATGACCGGCAGCGCGAACATCCCGCGCGAAACGCAGGACCTGGACGTGACGGTAGTGCCGCGCATCAACGCCACCTCYGCCTCGGTGGCTGCGGCGTTCATCAATCCCGCGCTCGGCATCGGCACACTGGCGGCCCAGTTGCTGTTCGCCGACGAATTCTCCAAGGCCTTCAGCCGCCGCTTCCGTATCAGCGGTGGCTGGGCGAACCCGCAGATCACCAAAGTGGGGGAGAATAAATCCGACTCGCCGCCCGTGCAGGGTTTGTTCAATCATGTCTACCCGGCGCCATAACCGCGACTGGCCCTGCCGTCCGAGCCCCGCCGCGCAGCCGCCGCAAGCCAAGGAAACCGCTTCATGACCGCAAACGCCTCCGCATCAGCACCCAGCGCGGCCCCCGGCGCGACCCCTTTTCGCGTCGCGGCCATCCAGACCATCAGCGGGGTTTCGCCCGAGGCCAACCTGGCCCGCGCCGACGCGCTGATCGCGCAGGCCGCCAAGGGCGGCGCCGAGCTGGTGCTGCTGCCGGAGTACTTCTGCATGATGGGCCTGCGCGAAGGCGACAAGGTGGCGATCCGCGAGCGCGACGGCGACGGGCCGATCCAGTCATTCCTGGCCGATGCCGCGCGCCGCCACCGGATCTGGCTGGTCGGCGGCACCCTGCCCTTGTGGTGCGAGGACGAGGCCCGCGTCTACAACACGTCGCTCGTCTACGACCCGCGCGGCGAACGCGTGGCGCGCTACGACAAGATCCACCTGTTCGGCTTCACGCGCGGCACTGAAAGCTACGACGAATCGCGTACCATCCTGGCCGGCCAGACCCCGGTCAGCTTCGAGGCGCCCTGTGGACGGGTCGCCATGTCGGTCTGCTATGACCTGCGCTTCCCGGAGCTCTACCGCCAGCTCGCCGAGAGCGGCGGCACCAGCTTGATTTTGATGCCGGCCGCCTTCACCTACACCACCGGCCAGGCGCACTGGGAGATCCTGCTGCGCGCCCGCGCTATCGAAAACCAGTGCTATGTGCTGGCTGCCGCACAGGGCGGGAAGCATGAGAACGGACGGCGCACCTGGGGCCACTCGATGCTGATCGATCCCTGGGGCGAGGTGATGGGGGTGCTGCCGGAAGGCGAAGGCGTGGTGAGCGGGCTGATCGACCCCGCGCGCCTGGACGAGGTGCGGCAGAACCTGCCTGCGCTGCGCCATCGGGTGCTGTAGCATGTACAAGCAATGACCTGGCCGATTCCCCGGAATCGCCAGCATCCCAGATTTTTATGCGGCGGCGCCATTTCGCCACCGCGGCACGACGATAAAGGACAACCATGAACGCCGGCGACCTCGGAATCCGCAACCTCGCCACCGCCCAGCAACTGCTGCTGGCGCCCTACGGCCTGGACGAAACCAACCTGCAGCGCGTGCTGGCGGACATCTTCACGCATAAGGTCGACTACGCCGACCTCTACTTCCAGTACACCCGCAACGAGGCGTGGAGCCTGGAAGAAGGTATCGTCAAGTCGGGCAGCTTCAGCATCGACCAGGGCGTTGGCGTGCGTGCCGTGTCCGGCGACAAGACCGCCTTTGCCTACTCCGACGACATCAGCCTGGACGCCTTGCTCAAGGCCGGCGCCGCGACCCGCACCATCGGCCGCGCCGGCAGCGGCCGCGTCAAGGTGGCGAGCAAGATGGCCTCCCAGGGCGGGCGCAACCTGTACTCGCCCAATGACCCGCTGGACTCGATGGACGCCGCCGAAAAGGTGGCGCTGCTCGAGCGCGTGGAACGCATGGCCCGCGCCAAGGACCCGCGCGTGGTGCAGGTGATGGCAGGCCTGGCCGGTGAGTACGACGTGGTACTGGTGGCGCGCAGCGACGGCGTGATCGCCGCCGACGTGCGCCCGCTGGTGCGGGTCTCGGTCACGGTGATCGCCGAGCAGAACGGGCGCCGCGAGATCGGCTCCTCCGGCGGCGGCGGGCGCTATGCCTACGGCTATTTCACCGATGAGCTGCTGCGCCAGTACGTGGACGAGGCCGTGGCCTCGGCGCTCGTCAACCTCGAGGCGCGTCCGGCTCCGGCCGGTGCCATGACCGTCGTGCTCGGCCCGGGCTGGCCCGGCGTGCTGCTGCACGAGGCCATCGGCCACGGCCTGGAAGGCGACTTYAACCGCAAGGGTTCGTCGGCCTTCGCCGGCCGCATGGGCGAGCGCGTGGCGGCCAAGGGCGTGACCGTGGTGGACGACGGCACGCTGGCCAACCGCCGCGGCTCGCTCAACCTCGACGACGAGGGCAACCCGACTCAGTGCACCACACTGATCGAGGACGGTATCCTCAAGGGCTATATCCAGGACACGCTCAACGCGCGCCTGATGAAGATGCCGGTGACCGGCAACGCGCGCCGCGAGAGCTACGCCGCGCTGCCGATGCCGCGCATGACCAACACCTATATGCTCAACGGCAACCGCGACCCGCAGGAGATCATCGCCAGCGTCAAGCGCGGCCTCTACGCGGTCAACTTCGGCGGCGGCCAGGTCGATATCACCAACGGCAAGTTCGTCTTCTCCGCCAGCGAGGCCTACCTGATCGAGGACGGCAAGATCACCGCCCCGGTCAAGGGCGCCACCCTGGTCGGCAATGGCCCGGAATCGCTCAAGGACGTCACCATGATCGGCAACGACATGCGCCTGGACTCGGGCGTGGGCGTGTGCGGCAAGGAAGGCCAGAGCGTGCCGGTGGGCGTGGGCCAGCCGACCCTGCGCATCGAGAACATGACGGTGGGCGGCACGGCCTGATTGCCGTCCCGCAGGTCCCGCACGTCGGGCGCGGCGCCTTGCCGTTCAGGGCCGCGCCTCGTAGATCAGGTTGAACGGCGTTTGCGCCGCCCGGCGAAAACGCGAAAAACCGCCCTGCTGCACCACCGACCGCATGCGTGCCTCGCCCGACTGGGCCCCCAGGCACAGGCCCACCTCCTGCGAGCGAGACGCTGGCGTGCAGATGAAGGTCGAGGCCGAGTAAAAGACCCGCCCGATCGGGTTCAGGTTGTCTTCGAGCCGGTCGTTGGCGAAAGGCTCGACGATCATCCAGGTGCCATCCGGGCGCAAGGTCTCGCGCACATGCGCGGCGGCGCCGACCGGATCGCCCATATCGTGCAGGCAGTCGAACACGGCCACCAGGTCGTAATCCTTGCCGCCATATTCCTTGGCTTTTGCCACCTGGAAATGCACGCGGTCCTGCACGCCGGCGCGCGCCGCCGCTTCGGTGGCGAAGCGGATCGACGGCTCGTGGTAGTCAAAGCCGTAGAACTCCGATGCCGGATACGCCTGCGCCATGATGATGGTAGAGGCGCCATGCCCGCAGCCCACGTCGGCCACGCGAGCGCCGGCCCGCAGCTTGGCCTGCACATCCTCCAGCGCGGGAATCCATTCCGCTGTCAGGTGCGCCGCATAGCCCGGGCGGAAAAACCGCTCGGTGCCGTGAAACAGTGACGGATCGTGTTCATGCCAGCCCAGCCCGCGCCCATTGCGAAAGGCGTCCACGATCTTGGGAATCGCCTTGAACTGCGCGACGGCGATCTGGAAGGCGCCGGGAATAAAGGCAGGGCTGCCCTCCTGGGCCAGCGCGAAGGCCTGCTCCTCGGTCAGGCTGAACAGATCGGTGGCCGGATCGTACGCGACATAGCCGCTGGCCGCCTGCGCGGACAGCCACTCGAGCAGGTAGCGCTCATCGGTATGGGTTTTCTCGGCCAGCACCTGCGCTGTCATCGGTTTCTCGGCCAAGGCTTTGTAAAGGCCCAGCGTATCGCCGACCACGATGGTGGCAGCATGCATCACCGCGCCCAGATCCTGGACGAACTGCCCCATGAAGGCGTTTAGCCTCCCCTCATCGATCGCCATGATGCTTCCCTCCCCCTCGCCTCAGCCCCGCGTGCCTGAGCTGCCCGGCACGCCGCGTTCGCCTGTTTTCCCCCGGGCAAACCCGTGCAGGTGCCGCCGCCGCACTGCGGTGCGCGCTGGCGACGCCTATACTGGCCTCATTCATGTTGGTTCACGCACGGGATGGCGCCAATACGCAGCATTGCGTAGCTGCGCGCCACCCAAGGCCGCCGCAATGCTCACATCCAGCCGCTGCCAGGATGGCCAGGCGCTCTCCATGCTCGCCAGGCTGACCGCGCGCGAGCAGCAGGTGCTGCGCTGGCTGGCGCACGGCAAGACCGACCGCGAAATCGCGGGCATGCTCGGTATCAGCGCCCGCACGGTGCAAAAGCACCTGCAGCATGTGTACGTGAAGCTAGGCGTGGAAAACCGCACCGCCGCCGTGATGCGCGGGCTGGAACTGGATCCGGGCCCCGCCATGGAACGGCCGGAAATTGTGGCCGGGCCGATGCCGGACGCTTGCCAAGCCCCTTAAAACGCGCTATAAAGATGCTTCGTTACTCGATGGTCAACGGCCTCAGCCGGCAGAATTGGCAAGGCCAGCGCAATTTTCTGCCATCTCGTGACGCGTTGCCGCAAATAACCGACGCCATTTGAGCCGCATCCCATCCATGTCCGCTAAGTTTTATTTTTACTTTTTTAGCGATCTCGCACCGCTGGCGGATGGAGAGGGACGATCGTAAGTGCCTCCAGAATTCAAAAAAAAGCCGCCAGCGAACCTGGCGGCTTTTTTTATACCGGCCCGCACCCAGCTCTAGCCCAGACACCCCAAACACACGACCCTACAAAATCCGGAGCCATCATGCTGAAGAACACCGACGACCTGCGCATTCGCGAACTCAAGGAATTGTTGCCCCCGGCGCACCTGATCCGCGAGTTCGGCTGCTCCGAAAAGGCGTCCGACGTGATCTACGGCGCGCGCCAGTCCATGCACCGGATCCTGCACGGCATGGATGACCGCCTGATCGTGATCATCGGCCCCTGCTCCATCCACGACACCCGCGCCGCGCTCGAGTACGCCAAGCTGCTCAAGGTCCAGCGCGACCGTTTCGCCGGGGAGCTGGAGGTCGTGATGCGGGTGTATTTCGAAAAGCCGCGCACCACCGTGGGCTGGAAGGGGCTGATCAACGACCCGCACATGGACGGCAGCTTCAAGATCAACGACGGCTTGCGCACCGCGCGCGAGCTGCTGCTGAACATCAGCGAACTGGGCGTGCCGACCGGTACCGAATACCTCGACATGATCAGCCCGCAATACATCGCCGACCTGGTCAGCTGGGGTGCCATCGGCGCGCGCACCACGGAAAGCCAGGTGCACCGGGAGCTCGCCTCCGGACTATCGTGCCCGGTCGGATTCAARAACGGCACCGATGGCAACGTCAAGATCGCCGTCGATGCGATCAAGGCCGCCTCGCAGCCGCACCATTTCCTGTCGGTGACCAAGGGCGGGCACTCCGCCATCGTGTCGACCTCGGGCAATGAGGATTGCCACATCATCCTGCGCGGTGGCAAGACGCCAAACTACGATGCCGCCAGCGTGCAGGAAGCCTGCGAAGCGATTTCCAAGGCCGGCCTGGCCGCGCGCCTGATGATCGATGCTTCGCACGCCAACAGCAGCAAGAAGCACGAGAACCAGATCCCGGTCTGCGAGGACATCGGCCGCCAACTGGCTGCGGGCGACGAGCGCATCGTCGGCGTGATGGTGGAATCCCACCTGGTGGGCGGCCGCCAGGACCACGTCCAGGGCACGCCGGTGGAAGACCTCACCTATGGCCAGTCGGTCACCGACGCCTGCATCGGCTGGGACGATTCGGTAAAGGTGCTCGAAACCCTGGCCAGCGCCGTCAAGGCACGCCGCCTGGCCAAGGGCACCGGCAACTGAGCCACCCGACGCGGCCCGGGGCTTGCCCACCGGGCCGCGCGGACAAAGAAAAAGCCGCTGGGATCAGCGGCTTTTTCTTGTTCCGGACCCGCGCGCGGCGTGGGCCGGCGCCAGCTGGCTTACTTCTTCAGGACCAGGCCGCCCGGCAGCGATTCGATGTAGGCGGCGATATCCTTCAGCTCATCCCGGGTGAAGGGACGCGGCTTGCCATCCTTGCCCGTCACGCCAGGGTTGGCGTTGACCTGGCCGGCCATGATGGCGTTGGAGCGGCCCACCTGCGGGTTGGTGGTGATCTGGTAGGCAGCCAGCGCGTGGTACAGGTAGTCGGCATGCTGGCCGGCCAGCTTCGGGTAATCCGGGGTGATCGGGGCATTCAGGCCGGCGCCGTGGCAGGCCGCGCAGTTGCCCTTCTCCACCAGCGCCTTGCCGCGCGCGAGGTCGGCAGCCGAGGCAGTGATGGCCGAGGCGCCCAGCACGAGTGCGCCGATCGCGAGCGAAAGCGTCTTAAGCGTATTCATGGATGGGTCCTCTTACTTCTGGGTGTTGTTTTGCGTGCTGGAAGACTGCTGCGCGTAGTAGGCAGCCACGTCGGCGATGTCCTGGTCGGTCAGGGTCGCGGCAATGCCACGCATGGTCGGGTGCTTGCGGTCGCCCTTCTGGTATTCCTTGAGCGCATTTTCGATGTACTTGGCGTTCTGGCCGCCGAGCAGGGGCACCTGGTACACCTCGGGGAAGGAGGCGCGATAGCCGGGAATCCCATGGCAACCAATACACATCGCGACCTTGTTTTTGGCGGCGTCCACATTGCCCTTGACTTCCTGGGCTTGCGCAGCCGTTGCGGCCGCGCCCAGCACCACCATCGTGAGGAGCTTTTTCATTGTCGTAGCTGATTGGAAGTGTTAAACCCTGCGTGACCTGCCCAACCGGTCGGAAATGGCTTCAGAATGCGTCCGGCCGGACCGTATCTGCCCGCGGGTAGATGCGGTGCTGCCAGCGTAGGCCGGATACCCGCAGCGCCGTCGTTAGCGCTGCCGGTGCATCTCGGCGTTGTCTCCGCCTCATTCTGTAACCATCTCTTGTCATCGCCGCCTCCCGGCAAGGACCGCGGGAGTGACAAGGCGGACAAAGCGAGGGGGGTGGAGTCTTGGACGTGGGGGGCGCGTCAAACCGCCGCATTGTACAGCACGCTGCACGCGGCAGTCCAGCATGGCACGGCGAGCCACACGCGAACCGGAAAGCTCTTTTATACTGGCCAATTCCGACACGCATAAACCCCTTCAGGTTGCCCCATGTCCAACACCACCAACGCCAGCCAGAACCAGCAAAGCCGTTTCGAAGGCACGCAGCAATACGTCGCCACCGATGACCTCAAGCTGGCCGTGAATGCCGCCCGCGCCCTGCAGCGCCCGCTCCTGATCAAGGGCGAGCCCGGCACCGGCAAGACCATGCTGGCCGAGGAGGTGGCCGCGGCGCTCGGCATGCCCCTGCTGCAGTGGCACATCAAGTCCACCACCAAGGCGCAGCAGGGCCTGTATGAATACGACGCGGTGTCGCGCCTGCGCGATTCGCAGCTCGGCGACGACCGCGTCCACGACATCCGCAACTACATCATCAAGGGCGTGCTTTGGCAGGCCTTCGAGGCCGACCAGCAAGTGGTGTTGCTGATCGACGAGATCGACAAGGCCGACATCGAATTCCCGAACGACCTGCTGCGCGAAATCGACCGCATGGAGTTCTATGTGTATGAGACGCGCGAGCTGGTCAAGGCGCGCCACCGCCCCCTGGTGATCATCACCTCGAACAACGAGAAGGAGCTGCCCGACGCCTTCCTGCGCCGCTGCTTCTTCCACTACATCAAGTTCCCCGACGCGGAGACCATGCAGCGCATCGTCGACGTGCACTATCCCGGCATCAAGCGCGAGCTGGTGGCCGCGGCACTCGAATCGTTCTACGAGATGCGCAACCTGCCGGGCCTGAAGAAGAAGCCCTCCACGTCGGAACTGATCGACTGGCTCAAGCTGCTGATGGCCGAGGACATCCCGCCCGAGGCGCTCAAGAGCCCGGACAAGAAGGCCGCGATCCCGCCGCTGCACGGCGCGCTGCTGAAGAACGAGCAGGACGTGCACCTGTTCGAGCGCCTGGTCTTCATGAACCGCGCCAACCGCTGAGCGCCGCGCCATGGCACGCTTTATCGAACCCGTCACCCTGCGCGGCCAGCACGCCCTGCTGGAGCCGCTGCGCCCCGAGCACGAGGCCGAGGTACAGGCCGCCGTCGCCGACGGTGAGCTGTGGAAGCTCTGGTACACCTCGGTGCCGGCGCCGGACCAGGTGCGCGCGTGGACCGACACCGCGCTGCAGATGCGCGAGCAGCAGGGCGCGATGCCGTTCGTGATCCGCGAGGTCCGCGATGGCGTGCCGGGCACGGTGGTGGGCGCGACGCGCTACTTCAATGTCGACGGCGCCAACCGGCGCCTGGAGATTGGCCATACCTGGCATGCGCAGCGCGTGCAGCGCAGCGCCGTGAACACGGAATGCAAGCTGATGCTGCTCACGCACGCGTTCGAGCAGCTGGCATGCATCGCCGTGGAATTCCGCACGCACTGGATGAACCACCAGAGCCGCACCGCGATCGCCCGGCTCGGCGCCAAGCAGGACGGCGTGCTGCGCAACCACCAGCGCATGCCAGACGGTTCGCTGCGCGATACCGTGGTGTTCTCCATCATCGCCAGCGAATGGCCGACGGTGAAGCGCCACCTGCAATACCGCCTGGACCTGCCGGGGCGCGCCTCGTGAACCCGCACGCAAACCGCCGCACCCGCTCCGGGAAACTCTAAGCGAGCCCACCATGCTGATCGATTTTTTCTTCTCGCTGCGCCACGCCAAGCTGCCGGTCTCGGTCAAGGAATACCTGACCATGCTGGAAGCGCTCAAGGCCGAGGTCATCACGCCATCGATCGACGAGTTCTACTACTTGTCGCGCATGACGCTGGTCAAGGACGAGAAGCACTTCGACAAGTTCGACCAGACCTTCGCCGCCTACTTCAAGGGCATCGAGAGCCTGGTCGACTGGAAATCCGACATCCCCCTGGACTGGCTGCAAAAGACGCTGGAGCGCGAACTCTCGGCCGAGGAAAAAGCCAAGATCGAAGCCATGGGTGGACTCGACAAGCTGATGGAGCGGCTCAAGCAGCTGCTCGACGAGCAAAAGGAAAAACACGAGGGCGGCAACAAGTGGATCGGCACCGGCGGCACCTCGCCGTTCGGGCACGGCGGCTATAACCCGGAAGGCATCCGCATCGGCGGCCCGTCCAAGGGCAACCGCACCGCCGTCAAGGTGTGGGAAACCCGCGCCTACAAGGACTACGACGACCAGGTCGAGCTCGGCACGCGCAATATCAAGGTGGCGCTGCGCCGCCTGCGCCGTTTCGCGCGCGAAGGCGCGGAGACCGAGCTGGACCTGGACGACACCATCCACTCCACCGCCGCCAATGCCGGCCTGCTCGACATCAAGCTGCGCCCGGAGCGCCACAACAAGGTCAAGGTGCTGATGTTGATGGACGTCGGCGGCTCCATGGACGACCACATCAAGCGCGTGGAGGAATTGTTCTCGGCCACCAAGACCGAGTTCAAGCACCTGGAGTACTACTACTTCCACAACTGCGTGTACGACTACGTGTGGAAGAACAATCGCCGCCGCCATGCGGAGAAGATCGCCACGTGGGACCTGATCCACAAGTACACGCCGGACTACAAAGTGATCTTTGTCGGCGATGCCACCATGAGCCCGTACGAGATCCTGCAACCCGGCGGCTCGGTGGAGTACAACAACCCCGAAGCCGGGGCGGTATGGCTCAACCGCCTGATCGAGCAGTTCCCGCGCTTCGTCTGGCTCAACCCCGAGCCTGAAGGGCTATGGCAATACCGGCAGTCGGTGACGGTGATCAACCAGATCATGAAGTCGCGCATGTATCCGGTCACGCTCGGCGGACTGGAGCAGGCGATGCGCCTGCTCTCCAAGTAACGCCACCGGGTCTGGACTGCTGCCGCTGTGTTTCAGGCGCGCAGCAGTCCGCCCAGCATTCCCCCCTGCTCGCCCCCGTCCCTCCGCCCTTCCCCGCGCCCGAACAGCGTGCGCGCCACGCGCTCGCCATCCAGCCCGAAGCTCTGTGCCGCTGCTGCGGCGATCAACCCATCCAGTTCCGTGGTCGGCGCCAGGTCGCGTCCCTGGTAAAGCGAGCCCTGCGCCAGCCCCGGCCAGTCTGCCAGCACGCGCCCGCCTTTGACCCCGCCGCCCAGCAGCATCGCCGCCGCGCCGGTGCCGTGATCGGTACCACCGGTGCCATTGGCCGCGGCAGTGCGCCCGAACTCCGTGGCCACCAGCACGGTGGTGCGCGCCCATGACGGGCCCAGCCCGTCGCGCAGTGCGGCCAGCATGGTGTCCAGGGCCTTGAGGCGGCCCGCCAGGCGTGGCGCTTGTGCGCTGTGCGTATCCCAACCGCCGGTCTCGATCATGGCAATGCGCGGCCCGTCCGCGCGCGCCAGGAAGCCGGCGGCGAGACGGCCTAGGCTGGCCGGGTCCTGGCGCGCACCGGCGTCGCCTGCAAGCCCGCGTGCCTGCATGGCCGCGTTCCAGAGCGGATGCAATTGCGGATCCATCTCGTAGAGCTGCCCGACGCGCGCGAGCAGGTCATCAGGCGCTGACGGCAGTGCCGATGGCGCATAGGAGCCGACCTCCACCGGCCCGCGCAGCGCCGCCGGCACCGTGGGCGCGAAGGCGATGGCATTCTCGGGCCGCTTGGGCAGCAGGCTCACCAGCCGGTTCATCCAGCCATCCTTCACCTGGTAAGGCGMGGCGCCGCCGGTCTCAAGCACGTTCTGGCCGTCGAAGTGCGAACGCTCGCGATATGGCGATGCCACCGCCTGCACGAACAACGCCTGCCCGGCAGCGTACATCCGTGCCGTCTCCGTCAGCGCGGGATGCAGGGCGAAAGTGCCATCGAGCCTGGTGGCTTGCGCCACGTCGATGGCCAGCGCGCCACGCAGGCGGGCGTAACCGGGATCGGCGTAGGGAATGACCGTGTTCAGGCCATCGGCGGCGCCGCGCTGGATGACGAAGACGAAGCGGCGATCGGAATCGACGCTGGCGAGCGTGAGGCGCGGCAACGCAAGCATGGCGGCGGCACCGCCCGTCACGCGGAGGAAATCTCGGCGGGAAAACATGGCAATCACCTCCGTTGAAAATCGGGCGACACCAGCAGCAAGGCCAGTGCGGTCTGCGCGCTTTCGGCGCGCGCGATGGCGGCAGCGGTTGGTGCCGACAACGTGCCCGCAAGCAGCTTGGGGCCGAGCTCGCGCGCGTCGATCCGGTCGCCGACGCGCGCCGCCAGCCGTTGCGCCAGTTCGACCCGGCGCACCAGCGCATCGGGCGCGGCCCAGCTTGCGGCGATGTCGTCGTAGCCCGCTGGCGAGCCCGGGCGCCAGACCGGCTGCCCGAGCTGGGTCAGCATGGGCGCGAAGTGCTGCGCGCCCGCCTCGCGCAAACCCAACCCGCGCAGGGAGGAAAGGGTCCACTCCCACGGCGTCTTGAATTTTGCCGGCTCGCTGGCCCACGCCTCGGGTGACTGCACCAGCGCGCGGTACATGTCGGGCAACGCACCGCCACTACGCAGGTACGCCTGCGACAAGCGCGCCACCAGCGCGGGCGGCGGCGCATCGGCAACGAAGTGGCGCACCAKCTTGGTGGCCAGGTGATTGGCCGTGGCCTCGCTCTGCGCAAGGTCGTGCAGCACGGCCAGCGCCTGCGCCTCGCCCTGCTGCGGGTAGCTGCGCCCGAGGATAGTGCGGGTGCCAGGCTCATGCACGCGCGCGCGGAACTGGAAGCGCCCGGGCTCGCCGTCTTCGCGCGCGCCCAGGCCAGCGATGCTCCAGCCGGTCAGCGCACGGGCGAACTCGGTCACGTCGGCCTGCTGGTAGCCGCTGCGCACGCCGAGCGTATGCAGCTCCATGATTTCGCGCGCGAGGTTTTCGTTCAATCCGAGCTGGCGCTCGGGAGCGCGCCGCGCGGCCACGCTGTCGGGGCCGATCGAGCGGACCTGGTCCAGAAAGACCTGCATGGCGGGATGGCGCTCCACCGCGACCAGCATGTCCTCGAAGCGYCCRAGCACRTGSGGRCGGATCGCCTCGGCCTCGAAKGCGCCGGCCAGCGYGGCGACSGCCGGCTTCTCSACCGASACCGCGAAGTGRTTRGACCAGAAATGCACCAGCCGCTCGACGAACGGCGCTTGCGTGACCAGCGCACTGGTCACGCGCGCGTCGACGGCATCGCGATAGGCCTCGCGCGTCTCGCGCTGCAATTGCTGGCGCGCCGCGGTCTTCGCATCGGCCTGCGCCTGGCGCACCTCGCGCTGCTGGGCGCCGAACTCGCCGGCCAGCGCGGCCGTGTCCGGCTGCGCGCTCCAGGCCGCGGGCCTGGCCTCGTAGCGCTCGAACTGGGCCAGCAGCCAGCCACGCGGATCGGCCGGCAGCGGCTCGTCCGGGCGCGCGCCCAGCCCGAACCGGTTGACCGCGACAGCCGCGGCCGTCATGGCGGTGTTTGTCATGCGTCGCTCCCCTGGGAAGTACCTGTTGGCTTTGTCGCTATCGCTATCGCTATCGCTATCGTTGTGGTTGTGGTTGTGGTTGTCGATTGCTGCATCATGGCGCCGCCTTCGCAGGCCGCGCCTGGCCGGTGCGCAGCGGGCCGCGCTGGACCAGTGCGTCGGCCAGGATCTGCCTCTGCTCGGGCGACAGCGTGGCGGCGAAATCCACCACGCTGCCTTCCAGCCGGGCACGCACCGCGGCATCGGCCTCGCGCGTGCGGGCCAATGCCGCCGCCAGCGCGTCGCGTTCGAACTGCGGCTGCCGCAGCAATTGCTCGACCTGGTGGCGTCCGTCGCGCGCGGCGTCCACGTCCGACGCCGCGGCACGTCGCGCCGCGCGCAAGCCTTGCAGGAATTGCCTGCGCTGCTCGGCCTCCAGCCCGTCGGCGGCAAAACGCAGGCCGCGCGGCTGCGCGKCCGCCTGGCGCTCCACGGTGTACCAGCGATAGCCGCCACCGCCAATCGCGCCCAGCAGGAACACGTTGACCAGCACGGAGACCGCCAGCGCTACCTTGAGCCGCTTCAGCGTACGCTCGTTCATTCCTCGCTCCCGTTATGCGCCATGCCACCGAAGCCGGTCGGGGCGTAGGGCAGATCGATAGCGGCCGGCGCCGGTACCGTGGCCAGCACGGCCGAGACCAGCAGCGCGCCCGCCAAGGTGCCGGCCAGGCCGACGCCGGCCAGGCCCAGCCCGGACCACCACCACGGCGCACGCGGCGCGCTCGCGCTCGCCGCAATGCGGCGCTGTAACGCCGCATCGGGGGCCGCCACCTGATGCGCGGCCAGCAAGCGGTCGAGCGCGGCGGCTTCGGCCAGCGCGCCAAGATGCCCGGGCGCGGCAGCCATGGCCTGGCCCGCGGCTCGCTCCCCTTCGGGCCAGCGTGCGGGGTCGGCACCATAGCTCTCGGTCAGTGCGCGAAATCTCTCAGGTGTCATCGCAAATCCTCATGATGGCCGTCTTGCATGAGCAAATCGCGCAGGTTGCGGCGCGCGCGCGCAAGCAAGCTCTCCAGCGCCTCGACGCTGATGCCCATCAGCGCGGCGGCCTCGCCATTAGGCAACTCCTGGTAATACTGCAGCACCAGTGCCTCGCGCTGGCGCGCTGGCAGCTTCGCCAGCGCCGCGCCTACGCGCACGCCCTGCGCCGCCGCATCCAGCGCTTCCTCGGGCCCGGCCCCGGGCGCCGCCTGCTCGGGCACCGGCTCCATGGCCTGCTCGCGCGCGCCGCGCAAGCGGTCGTAGCAAAGGTTCAGCGCCACACGATGCAGCCAGGTGTCAAAGCGCGCCCGGCCGGGTTGCCAGCGCGCGGCCTGCTTCCACAACCGCACGAAGACTTCCTGCGCCACGTCTTCCGCTTCGCCGCGGTCGCCCAGCATGCGCGTGGCCAGCGCTAGCACGCGCGGCAGCTTGCGCGAGACCATTTCGCGCACCGCGGCTGCATCCTGCCTGCCGACCCGCGCCAGCAGCGCATCGTCCGGATCTGTGTCGCTTGTGTCGCTCAATGGGTGTGGTTCCGCGTTGCCGGTTCGTCCTTCTCGCAAGCCGCGCGCCCCCGGGCGGGTGCGGCTTGCCTCGTCAGTAAACAAAAACCGGCGCGCGATAGTGGTAGTAGGCAGGCCGGGCCGGCACGATCACACAGCCAGACAACGTGACGGCGACAAGCGCCGCGATCAGAAGGCTTTTCATCGGTTACCCCTTGCTGTGGTTACTGCCATCGCACTTGAAGCATGTCATGCCGCTCACGGCGGTCGTGCCGGTCACGGCGCCCAATGCCCTTCGACCCAGCGCCATTGCGGGCCACGCGCCAGCCAGTGCCCCGGCACCCAGCGGTAGCCCGCCCTGGCCGGGCGCCAGTGGCCGCCCACCCAGACGTAGGCGCCATTGCGCCATTGCCAGTGGCCCGGATCCCAGACATAGCCGCCGCGCGCGGGCGGCAGGACCTCCCGGCGCATCGGCGGGGGCGCCGTGGGTGCGATCACGATGGTTTGTGCGAATGCCGGCGCCAGCGCGAACGCCGCCGTCACGGCGACGCCCAGGCGGGCAAGGCTAGCTGAGAGGGGCACTGATCTGCGCATGAGAACCTCCAGTCCACAATCCACAGCCCGGCGCGGCTTGCACGCAGGCTTGTCATGTCTGTCATGTCTCTTAAACGCAGGCGGGCGGAAAAAACCGTCGCGGAAAAACGTAAGTTTTGATTACAGCGGCGGCGCGCGGCTCACGCCACCACGTCGACGCCTTCCATCACCCACTGGCGAAAGGTCTGCAGCGCCGGCAGATGCTGTTTCTGCTCGGGATAGCAAAGGTAGTAGCCCTTCTTRCTCAGCACCCGCGCCGGATGCGCCACCACCAGCACGCCGGTGGCGAGCTCCTCCTCGATCAGGCAGCGCGGGATCAGCGCGATGCCGAGCCCCGACATCGCCGCCTGCGTCAGCAGCGAGAACTGGTCGAAGCGCGCGCCGCTCCACGCCTTGCGGGTTGCCACGCCAAGCTCGGCGAACMAGTCGGGCCAGGCTTCGGGCACGGTGGTGTGATGCAGCAGGGGAAAACGCAGCAGCGCCGAGGGCACGCGCGCCATGCCTTCCGGCTCGCCGGCCAGCAGGGCCGGGCGGCACACGGGCAGCACTTCGCGGCCAGTCATGTAGTCGGCAAGGCTGCCAGGCCACATGCCGTCGCCGAAGCGGATGGCGGCATCGAGATCGGGCTGGGAAAAATCGTAGCCCTGCGCGTGCGGCACGAATTCAAGGCTGACATCGGGATGCTTCTCGAAGAACTGCGGCAAGCGCGGAATCAACCACTTGGCGCCCAGCGTGGGCATGCTGGCGATATGCAGGGTGCCGCCGCGGCCCTGCTTGGCGATCAGTTCCACCGTKGCAGCCTCGATCTCGGTCAGGCTCGGGCGGATGCGGTCCAGGTAGCGCTGGCCGGCATCGGTCAGCATCAGGCGCTGGCGCACGCGCTCGAACAGTTCCACGCCGAGGAAGGCCTCCAGGCTGCGCACCTGCTTGCTCACGGCGCCCTGGGTGACGTGGAGCTCCCGCGCTGCGGTGGTGAAGCTGTTGTAGCGTGCGGCAGCTTCGAAGGCCTGCAATTCAGTCAGCGACGGACATAAGCGTCGCATAGATAACCCCTTACTTCACTACCAAACGGAATGATCGCACGATTTTATTTCGTTTGCGGTGTGCCTGCACGAACAAGCAGAATCGGGGAAGCCGTTCTTTTCCCCGCTTTCACTGCTTTAGTTGCTTTCCTTCTCTCCTCCTCTCCTCCCTCCATTCAGGAACCGAACCATGCAACGCCGTAACATGCTCCGCCTCCTTGCCGCCGCCACTGGCGCCGCCGCCGCCGGCCTGTCGCTGTCGGCCGCTGCCCAGGGCACGTACCCGACCAAGCCGATCTCGCTGGTTGTGCCGTTCCCGGCAGGTGGCACCACCGACATCGTGGCGCGCATCGTGGCTGACAAGCTCGGCCAGCAACTGGGCCAGACCGTGGTGGTGGACAACCGCGGCGGCGCCGGCGGCAGCATCGGTACCGGTTACCTGGCCAAGGCCGCGCCGGACGGCTACACCCTGGGCATCGCCACCGCTTCCACGCACGGCATCAACCCGGCCGTGTACCCGCGCCTGTCGTACGACGCCACCAAGGACTTCACCACCATCACCAACCTGGCTTCGGTGCCTAACGTGATGAGCATCAACCCGGCGGTGAAGGCCAACGACATGAAGGMCTTCATCGCGCTGGCCAAGGCCCAGCCGAACAAGATGGCCTACGGCTCGGCCGGCAACGGCAGCGTCTCGCACATGATGGGCGAGCTGTTCAAGATGAGCAGCAAGACCGAGCTGCTGCACGTGCCGTACAAGGGCGTGGGACCGGCGCTCAACGACGCGCTGGCCAACCAGGTGCAGGTGCTGTTCGACAACCTGCCGTCCTCGCTGCCGTTCATCGAAGGCGGCAAGCTGCGCGCCCTGGCCGTGGCCTCGCCCAAGCGCGTGCCGGCCCTGCCCAACGTGCCGACGTTTGCCGAACTCGGCCTGCCTGAAGTCAACGACGCCGCCTGGTTTGGCCTGATCGCACCGGCCAACCTGCCCGCCGACGTGCAAGCCAAGCTGCACGACGCCACCGTCAAGGTACTGGCGCTGCCGGAAGTAAAGGCTAAGCTGGAAAAGCTGGGCGCGGTGCCGGTTGGCAACACGCCGGCGCAATTCGCCGCGCAGATCAAGTCCGAAGTGGCGAAGAACAAGCGCATCGCCGCCGCAGCCAAGATCACCCTGGATTAAACGACGCACATCATGACGGAAGCAGACCGAAAGACCGGGCTCAGCCCTTACCTCCTGCAACTGCCGCAAGGCGAGAGCAGCCCGCTCTTTCTCGATTCGCCGCATAGCGCTACCAGCTACCCGGCCGATTTCCGGCCGGCGGCCGGCTTGCCCCTGCCGCTGCTGCGCCAGGCCGAAGACACCTTCGTCGACGAGCTGTACGCCGACGCTCCCGCACGCGGCATTGCGCTGCTGTGCGCGGGCTTCCCGCGCAGCTACCTCGATGCCAACCGCGGCATCGAGGAAATCGACGAAGCCGTGCTCGACGCACCCTGGCCCGGCCCGCGCCAGGAAACCTCCAAGACCCGTCTTGGCAAGGGCCTGGTGTGGCGTGTGCTGGATACCGGCGAGGCCATCTACGACCGCAAGCTGAGCGTGTCCGAGGTGCAGGCGCGCATTACGCAGTACTACCTGCCCTACTACGCGCAACTGCAAAAGCTGGCCGACCAGGCCATCGCCACGCACGGCAGCGCCTGGCACATCAACTGCCACTCGATGCCCAGCCAGGCGGCGCAGTACGCCACCGAGCATCCCGGGCTGCAGCATCCGGACTTCGTGGTGGGCGACCGCGACGGCAMCACCTGCGATACGCGCTTCACGGACCGCGTGGAAGGCGTGCTCAAGGACATGGGCTACGACGTCTGGCGCAACCACCCCTACAAGGGCGTGGAAATCGTGCGCGTGGTGGGCCAGCCGGCACAAAAGCGCCACAGCCTGCAGCTTGAGATCAACCGCAAGCTGTACATGGACGAAGTCGGCCTGGTGCACAACGCGGGCTTCGGCAAGCTGAAGACAGACCTCAACGCGCTGCTGGATGACCTCAAGGCCTTCGTCAAGACGATCTGAGCGGATTCAGCGTTTTCGCCTTTGAGGGCGCTGAACACCAGGAGGCCCGCCGCGCATTGCGTGGCGGGCCTCACTGGCACCCGCGCCGGCCTCGCTCGTGTCTCACGCGTGTATCACCCCTCGCGCCGCCATCCCCGGGCGGTCCGTGCGGCCGGGCAAAACGCTGCCCTGTGCTGCACTCTGCTGCACATCCCGCATGCATTCACTTCGGGTAGAACCCTTAAGTCGGGAGATTTCGGAACTTTGCCGCATGGGTTTCCTCTATCATGGCAGACCTTTGCCAACCCCTTACGCTCCAAAGCAAGACGATCCCGTGATCCGACGAATCTCTGACCTCCTCAGCAGCCGGCTGTGTGCGTTCGCTGCTGCAGTGGCAGGTGCGATCGCCCTGGTGGGCTGCGCCGATACCCCGCTCAATGATCGCGACGCCGTGGTGCACCCCGGCATCGCCACCCCGGCAGCCGCTGCCAACTCCACATCCACCCGCGCCGCGCAGACCCCGCCCGCCACCCCCGCACCGCCCACCAAGACCGTGACCC
>NZ_JBFTSF010000060.1:0-26981 GCF_056399905.1 Cupriavidus sp. 01L46 | reverse complement strand
CTTCGAAGTGCGCGCCGACGATATCCTGGCGCAGGATGCCGGGGCGCTGGCCCAGGCAGCGCTGGAGCCGCACGACTTCCTGGCGCGCCTGGCGCGCGACGAGTTCGCGGTGGGCGTGCCGGAGATGGTGCACCAGAGCCGCGCCAATGAGCTGGGCGCGCGCCTGCTGGGCTCGCTCGCGGAGTTCGTGGCCGCGCGTKGCCTGCAGATGCAGATCGGCGTGAACATCGGCATCGCCATCTACCCGCGCGATGCGCAAACCTCCGAGGCCCTGATGCAGGCGRCACGCGTGAGCCTGAGCGAGGCGCGCGAGAGCGGCTCGAACCAGGTGCGCGTATTCAACTCGGCCGCCGGCGAACGCGCCCGGCGCATGCGGGTGATCCGCCGCGACCTGTGGCTGGCCATCCAGGACGATGGCCTCGCCTTGCAGTACCAGCCGAAGTTCGAYGTGCACCAGCGTACCGTGATCGGCGCCGAGGCCCTATGCCGCTGGCGCCATCCGACCCTGGGGCAGGTCAATCCCGCCGAGTTCATCACGGTGGCGGAGCAGTCCGGGCAGATCGACAAGCTCGACGACTGGGTGATCGCCACGGTCTGCCGGCAGATACGCCAGTGGCAGGACGACGGCATCCCGGTGGTGCCGGTGGCCATCAACGTGTCCGGCTTGCGCTTCGCCAGCCGCGACTTCCCGCAGTACCTGCTCGAGCAGATCCACCAGCATGACATCCCGCCATCGGCTGTCACGCTCGAGATCACCGAGACCGCGGCGATGAAGGACATCGCCCAATCGCTGGAGACGCTGCTGGAGCTGCAGGCGCTGGGCATCCACGTGGCGCTGGACGACTTTGGCAGTGGCTATTCAAGCCTCGGTTATCTCAAGCGCTTGCGGGTCGGGACGTTGAAGATCGATCGGACCTTGATTGGCGGGCTGGATGTCGATGCGCAGGGCAGGGCCATTGTCGGGTCGATGGTGGCGCTGGCGCACGAACTGAAGATGCGGGTGGTGGCGGAAGGCGTGGAGTCGCATTCGCAACTGGATATCCTGGCAGGCATGGGGTGTGACGAGGCGCAGGGGTATTTGCTGTCGCATCCCTTGGACCCGGTCACGTTTGCCAATTTGCTATCGGGCGCATGAGGCGAATCGAGCGGATCGGGAGAATGACGCCTCGCCGTCAAACCTCACTTTCTGGGCGTGAAAGGCTCCGGTAACGCGCCTCCAGGCGGAAACAGCGCCAAAAGCCGGGTAAACCGCCCGCTCTCGGGCACCAGCAAGGCAAAGCGGGTCTCGCAATGATGCCCTGTAACGGCCCCAAGCCGGCGCAACTGCTGGCTGCAGCTAACCAGCGACGGCAGCCCGCGCGGCAGGTAGATGCTCGCCAGCAGCGCCTMCGGCTCGATCCGCGTGCGGCCATGAAAGCGCGCCAGCTGCATCAGCAGCTCATCCGACATGCCGGCCTCGCTGCTGGTGTCCAGGTGCAAGGGCAGGCCAATGGCGTCGCGATTGGCCACCGTCAGCACATCCCGCCAGTTCAGAGGCATGGGCCCGTCGCTGAGCACCGGCGCGAACAGCACCGAAGCCAGCAGTTGCAGGGTGCGCGGCAGCGCCTCGGCGGTGGTCGGCACGATAGGCCCGCAGCCAGTGGCGGCATGTGGCAGGCCGTCGACCAGCAATGTGAGCACAAGGCGATCGGGATGGCGCAGGGAGCGCAGGCGTTGGGCGGTGGTAGCGTTGATCTGCCGCTCCACGATCACAAGCTGCGCATCGGCCGGCTGGCGCGGGCGCCGCGATACCCAGTGCAGGCATCCACCAAAGTCCGGCAGCGACGCCAGCAATGCGTCCGGGGCGCCCTGGACGAAGACGGTGAGCTTGTCGGGTTGGCGCGGGTCAGGGGTATCCCGTTTGCTCCACTGCGGGCCTGGCAAGTTCGACATGATCACGTTCCGATGGTATTGCAGTGCCTCAGTCGCGGGTAGCGCAGGCGTGCCATGGCCCGCCGGTGCGCGGGCCATTTTACGGCGAGGCCGTAGTATGCCCACCCGCCGCCGCCAGATGCACCCCATGCTCGTGGGGTAACAAATGCCACAAATGCCGCCGATCGACGCAACCGTACTACGGATTCGGCCGCCGCTGCCGATATGCCCCAAAGGGGCGTTGTTTGCACCGGCCACGCCAGTCGCGCATCGCCGCACACCGCAGCCCCGTCCGCAGGAACATCGGTCCACCGTGCCAGAACGCCGGCTTTGTGGACTCACCATCGTGCCGTCAACGGAGCCGCCATGTCTTTGCCTCATATTCTAGTCGTCGATGATTCTCCCTCCTTGCGCCGCATGATCGGCGCCTGCCTGCGCGCCGGGGGCTACGGCGTGTCCGAAGCCGCCGACGGCGACGAGGCGCTGGCGCTTGCCCTCGACGCTAGCTTCGGCATGCTGGTGACCGACCAGGTGATGCCGGGAACGGACGGCCTGACCTTGATCCGCACGCTGCGTGCGAAACCTGCCTATGCCGCCATCCCGATGCTGATGCTGAGCACCGAGGCCGACAGCCAGGTGCGCGAGCAGGCTCGCGTGGCCGGCGCGTCCGGCTTCCTGGCCAAGCCGTTCGATCCGGATCAGCTGATGGAGGCCGTGAATGCGCTGCTAGACCCCTCCAAGGTAGGGTAAATGCATTGGCATTGTTGCCCTTCAGTCACGTCCAGGACTGCCGTTAAGAGGTAAACGATATTCGTGCCTCGTCGCAGGCTGAGTCTCGGCCTGGCTGCCCGCCCGCGGGCCGGCCGGCTGCGGCTTTGGCAGCGCCGCATGGCCGGTCATTGCAGCGGGAGCCAGCAAATGAAAGCCGGGAACAAGACAGAGGGCACGGGGGAAGAGTTCCTCGCGTTCAGGTTGGGCGGCGAGGAATACGGCGTCGACATCCTCAAGGTGCAGGAGATCCGTGGCTATGAGAACGTCACGCAGATTGCCAATGCGCCAGCCTATCTCAAGGGCGTGGTCAACCTGCGCGGGATCATCGTCCCGATCATCGACCTGCGCATCAAGTTTCGCCAGGACAAGGTCAACTACGACCAGTACACGGTCGTGATCATCGCCGACCTGCACGATCGCACCACCGGCATCGTGGTCGACGGCGTGTCCGACGTGCTGACGCTGGCCCCGGGCCAGATCCGGCAGGCGCCCCAGCTGTCCGGCGAGACGGACTACATCCGCGGCATCGGCTCGGTGGAAAGCCGCATGCTGATCCTCGTCGACATCGAGAAACTGCTAGACACCGAAGAACTCGCGGCCATCGAGGCAGCCGCGGCCACCTGAGGCGGCCGCACGTAGCGAGAGTCCGATCCATGCAGTCTTCCATCCATGCGAAATAATCAACCCGTTACCTCCCGAGAGTACAWGCTCTCCGCAGACGATTACCTGATCTCCAGGACGGACCTGAAGGGTCGCATCACGTTCGCCAACCGCGCCTTTATCGAGGCCAGCGGATTCGCGGCGGAGGAATTGCTCGGCGCCGCGCACAACCTGGTCCGCCATCCGGACATGCCGCCGGCGGCATTCGCCGACCTGTGGAAGACCATCCAGGCCGGACGCTCGTGGGTGGGCATCGTCAAGAACCGCCGCAAGGACGGTGATTTCTACTGGGTCAGTGCCACGGTGACGCCGACGGTCGTCGATGGCCAGCTGGTGGGCTACACCTCGGTGCGTTCGATGCCGCAGCGCGGGCAGGTCGAGGCAGCAGACGCCGCCTACGCACGCCTGCGCGAGAACGGTGGCTCGGGCCTGGCCGTGCGCGACGGTGCCGTGGTGCGCCGGGGTCTGGCGGGGCTGCCGGCACGCCTGGGCAAGATCACGCTCAAGCGGCGCATCCTGCTGTCGCAGGCGGCGGGCCTGGTGTGGTTMCTCGCGGCGCTGCTGGCCTTCGAGGTGCTGGCCGGGGCAGAAGCCATGAGCCAGTTGCGGCCCTGGCTGTGGGGCGGCTTCGGGCTGGCGGTCGCGTCATCCTTTATCGGCGGCACGCTGCTGCTGGCACGCGTGAACCGGCCGGTGCAGGACATGCTCGACTTTGCCTTGCGCATGGGCGCGGGCGATCTCACCACGCGCCTGGACTACCGCGCAAGCGACGAGGTGGGGGCGCTGGCGCGTGCCATGCGCACGATGCAGCGCAGCTTGCTGTCGGTGGTGGGCGAGATCCAGGAGGGCATGGCGAGCATTTCCACGGCCACGCGGCAGGTGGCCGCGGGCAACAGCGACCTGTCGCAGCGCACCGAACAGCAGGCGGCCTCGCTGGAGGAAACCGCATCGAGCATGGAGGAGCTGACCAGCACGGTGCGCCAGAACGCGGACAACGCGCGCCAGGCCAGCGGCCTGGCGGCCAACGCCTCCGAGATCGCCGTCAAGGGCGGCGAAGTCGTGGGCCGCGTGGTGCAGACCATGGACGACATCAATGGTGCATCGAAGAAGATCGTCGACATCATCGGCGTGATCGAAGGCATTGCCTTCCAGACCAATATCCTGGCACTGAACGCGGCAGTGGAAGCCGCGCGCGCCGGCGAACAAGGCCGGGGCTTCGCCGTGGTGGCCGGCGAGGTGCGCGGGCTGGCACAGCGCAGCGCGAACGCGGCCAAGGAAATCAAGGGCCTGATCGGCGACACGGTGGCACGGGTGGACAACGGCTCGGCGCTGGTGGGCCAGGCCGGACTGACCATGGGCGAGATCGTGCAGGCGGTCAAGAGCGTGACGGACATCATGGGCGAGATCAGCGCGGCGTCCGCCGAGCAGAGCTCGGGCATCGAGCAGGTCAACAAGGCCGTGGCCCAGATGGACGAGGTGACGCAGCAGAACGCGGCACTGGTGGAGCAGGCCGCGGCCGCGGCCGGTGCGCTGGAAGACCAGGCCGGGCGCCTGCGCGATGCGGTGGCCACCTTCCGCGTCAGCTTGCGCCCTGAAGCACGGCCCGCGCGCGCGCGCCAAGGCGACGCGCAGCATCTGGCGCAAGCCTGAAAAGTGAAAGAGATCAAGCAGTGTCGAGGCAATCAGCCTGAAAGCATGTTCAAAAAAAAGAAGAAGTAGCGCCTGTCGTGCGCACCGCCGGCAACCCGCCGGCAGCGGACAGATGAGGCCCCCGGTCAAGTCATTCAGAAAAAAGAGGTAGTCTGCATGCAATGGTTCAATCAGCTCCGCGTCACGACCAAGCTGGTCGTTGGCTTTCTGGTCGTGTCGCTTATCGGCGCGGTGATGGGTCTGCTGGGCGTCATCAATATGGGACGCATGACGGACTGGACCAGCAGGATTTATCACGGCGACCTGCAGGCGCTCAAGGCGGTGCAGAGCGGCAACATCGACCTGCTCTATGCCAGCCGCGCGCAGATTGCGCTGCTGTCGGCTTCGACCATGGGCGAGCGCGCCGCCGAGAAAGAGCAGATCGAAAAGTCGCTGGTCCTGCTGGACGAGAGCGTGAAGCGTGCGCGCCCGGCGTTCAGCCAGTCCGAGGGGATTGCCCTCGTCAAGCAGTTCGACGCCCTGCTGCCGGCCTACCGTGAGCGCCTGGGCAAGTATGTGGCGCTCGTCAGCAAGCAGCCGCTCGATACCTCGCAGTTTGAAAGCCAGGTCTTTAGCGAAAGCGCCGACCTGATCAAGGATAGCCGCGCGCTCGAAGACGTGATGGCAAAGATGGTCAAGCGCCGCGACGATCGCGCGCTGGGCAACATGGACGAGGCGCGTGGCGTCTACGAAAGCTCCCGCCTGTGGATGCTGGGCCTGGTGCTGGGTGGCCTGGCGGTCTCTGTGCTGCTGGGCGCGCTCCTGGCCCGTACGCTGTCGCGCCAGCTGGGCGGCGAGCCGGGCTACGCGGTGGCCATCGCCTCGCGTATCGCCGAGGGCGATTTTTCGGCCGACGTGAAGCTGCGTGCGGGCGACAAGGGCAGCCTGCTGCACGCMATGAAGCAGATGCAGCAGCAACTCTCGGCCATGGTGCGCGACTTCAAGGATTCCGCGGAATCGATCGCATCCGCCTCGCGTGAGATCGCCGCGGGCAACAGCGACCTGTCGCAGCGCACCGAGCAGCAGGCAGCCTCGCTGGAGGAAACCGCATCGAGCATGGAGGAGCTGACCAGCACGGTGCGCCAGAACGCGGACAACGCGCGCCAGGCCAGCGGCCTGGCTGCCAACGCCTCCGAGACCGCGGTCAAGGGTGGCGAAGTGGTGGGCCGCGTGGTGAAGACCATGGACGAGATCAACGATGCCTCCAAGAAGATCGTCGACATCATCGGCGTGATCGAAGGCATCGCCTTCCAGACCAATATCCTGGCACTGAACGCGGCAGTGGAAGCCGCGCGCGCCGGCGAGCAGGGCCGGGGCTTTGCCGTGGTGGCAGGCGAGGTGCGCAGCCTGGCGCAGCGCAGCGCGAACGCGGCCAAGGAAATCAAGGGCCTGATCGGCGACACGGTGGCGCGGGTGGACAACGGCTCGACGCTGGTGGGCCAGGCCGGGCACACCATGGGCGAGATCGTGCAGGCGGTCAAGCGCGTGACGGACATCATGGGCGAGATCAGCGCGGCGTCCGCCGAGCAGAGCTCGGGCATCGAGCAGGTCAACAAGGCCGTGGCGCAAATGGACGAGGTGACGCAGCAGAACGCGGCGCTGGTCGAGCAGGCCGCGGCTGCCGCCGGTTCGCTGGAAGACCAGGCTACGCGCCTGCAATCCTCGGTAGCCAGCTTCCGCCTGGCCGAAACGGATGCCTTCGCCGGCTCCCGCGCGCAAGCGCCGCAGCCCAAGGTGATCGCTGCGCCCAAGGCCAAGCCCAAGCGCATGGAGCCGTCGGCGCCGGCCGCCCGCCACGAAGAGTCCGGTCACGCCGAGCCCGCACCGGTGGACAAGGCTGAGCGCGAGGGCGGACGTGAAGCGCCTGCGCCGGTTACGGCGCGCGCCGCGCGTCCCGCGGCTCTGGCCACCTCGGAAAGCGGCGATTGGAGCGCTTTCTGACGGCGAACAAGGTGCTCCCGCCGTCAGCGGCATAGCCGGACCTGCACATCATGACTACTGAAATCACCCTGGCGCTGCCCGAAGAAGCCGCGGCCAAGCTGCGCGCCGAGTTCGAGCACTTCGTCAAGCTCTCGACCGGGCTGGACAACGAGTTCACGCCACCCGGCTTCGATGACTTCCTGCGGGCGCGCCTGCTGCACCATGACGGCCCGCTGACCGAGCGTGCCGTCACGCGGCTGCTCTCGGGTGGGGAGTACGCCTGGGCCAAGCGCGTGTTCAACAAGCAGCTGCCCAATGCCATGGCGACCCTGATGCGCGACGCGCAGCGCTATGGCTATGGCCTGGCGGTGCGCTACGAGTGGACGCCCCAGGAAYGCCTTGCGCACGCCCGTGACTGGTCCCGGCAGATACTGGAGGACGCCGGGGCCGACCTGGCCTTTACCGATCCCCTGGCATCCCAGCTGGCTACCTCGGCGGTGGATATCCGCACGCTTGAGGAGCAGATGCAGACACCGGCATGGCGCGTCGCGGAAAGCCTGCGCCGCCGGGTCTACGACCTCATATACATGGTGCAGACTGAACGCACCCCCGGCACGGCACGCTCGCGGCTGGGAGAGCTGCGTGCGTTGCTGGGGCTTTCGATGGACTACGGCACTGTGAGTGCCGAAGAAGCTGCGCGTGTGATGGAACAGGTGGAGCAAACCTGCCCGCATCTGTTCCACGAAGAGCCCGACGACCTGTTTGCACGGGTGGCTGCATGGCTGCGCAGGGTCCTAGTGTAGTGAGTCCGGCCCGTCAATAGAGGAATGCGACTAGTACACCCTCTGAAGGGATGACCTGGCGCGCCATTTTAGAGCTTTTCTTCTGTTACATACGCGTAACAGTTTTGATGCAAATCACATGACAAGGAGATGTCTGTTACAAACTTCGAATCCCATGTATGTTTCATGCGACATTGCTGTACCCCAACGTAAGAGGGGATTGGCAGTCTGCTCAAATTGCCGATATAACACTGTCAGTCGCACTTACACTCTGTAACATTTGTAACGTTTCAGATAGGTCTGACCAAGCGCAGTTCCGTAGTTGTACGCAGTACCCGTCGAACACGCACTCAAACGATCTGGTCGCCTTCAGCCTTCGGCTGCGGGTAAGCGCCGGACAAGCGGTCGAAGGGCTTTTGGTAGCGGGGAAAAATTGGAAAGCAGTGAAGTTCTCCAGGAGATCAGGGAGGTCAATCTCGCCTATCTGCTGCTCGCGCAACGCCTGGTGCGCGAAAATCATCTGGAAGCCATGTTCAGGCTTGGCGTCAGCAAGGAAATTGCCGACATTCTCGCCAAGTTGACACCGGCCCAGCTTGTCAAACTGGCAGCATCAAACATGGTCCTATGCCGTTTTCGGTTCGACGACCATGCCTTGCTGTCGACGCTCACCCATACGGCCAAGAGCCATGATATGCAGCAGATCCATGCTGCGATCCTGCTCGCACGGCAGCCCGTGGAGTCGCTCAATTGAMCGCGCTCCTGCAGGCCCCGTCAGCCCGGAGTACCACGGCCACTCCCGTCCCCAATCGCAAGAGCGTCCTGCAGGATGCCAACCAGACCCAGCTCGCCATTGAGCTGATCGGCCTGGGTGCGCGCCTGCAAGTCCTCGAAGCCGAGACCACGCTCTCGCGCGATCGCCTGATCCGCCTCTACAAGGAGCTGCGCGGCGCCTCGCCGCCCAAGGGCATGCTGCCCTTCTCGACCGACTGGTTCACCACCTGGTTGCCAAACATCCATTCCTCGCTGTTCTTCTCGGCCTATCAGTTCATGGTCCAGCAGGGCGAGACGGTTGGCATCCGCGGCGTGGTGGCAGCCTATCGGCTCTATCTGGAGCACGTATCGCTGCTCGAAAGCGAAATTGTCTTAAGTTTCACCCGTGCTTKGACGTTAGTACGGTTTTTCGAGAGCAACATGCTGCAGCTTTCCAGCTGCACCTGCTGCGGCGGGCGTTTCGTGACGCACGCGTACGAGCCGCATGCGAATTTCGTATGCAGCCTGTGCCGTCCGCCCTCGCGTGCTGGCAAAGCCAAGAAGCTCTCGAAGGACATCGCACCAGCGCAAGCTGTCGCCTGACTGAAATCCTTGGGTCGATAGGGCACTAAGTCTTCAAGTCTTGCCGTCTTCAGTCGTTAAGTCTTAAGACGGACAGACTTCAGGACCCAAGGCTTCAAGGCCCGATAGTCCCAAGGTCTCAGATCCGATGGCAGCCTGCGTGACAGGTGAGCCCTGCCAAGGCAGGCGGTATATCCGCCTGGCTGGAGGGGTGACTCTTGTGCGTGCCTGACGCGTGTTTTTCTGACGGGGAATCAATCGTGCTAGTTGTAATTGGCTTTGTTGTCGTGATAGTGGCGGTGCTTGGTGGATACGCCATGACCGGCGGCCATATGGGCGCGCTTTATCAACCGGCAGAGCTTGTCATCATTGGGGGCGCCGCGATCGGCGCGTTCATCAGCTCCAACAATGGCAAGGCTATCAAGGCCACCATGCGCGTGCTGCCGACACTGTTTCGCAGCAGCAAGTACAGCAAGGCGCTGTACATGGAAGTCATGGCGCTGCTCTATGTCCTGCTRTCCAAGGCCCGCCGCGAAGGCATCCTGTTCCTCGAGAAGGAAATCGCGGATCCGGCGGCCAGCAGCGTGTTCAGCCAGTATCCGCGCATCCTTGCCGACCCGGGAATGATGGAGTTCCTGACGGACTACCTGCGCATGATGGTCAACGGCAATATGAACGCCTTCGAGATCGAGACCTTGATGGATCACGAGATCGAGACCTTCCGCCACGAGGCCGAGGTGYCGGCGCATGCGCTGACCCGGATCGGTGACGGATTGCCCGCCTTCGGCATTGTCGCCGCGGTGATGGGCGTGGTGCACGCGCTGGCCTCGGCAGACCTGCCGCCGGCCGAACTGGGCGCGCTGATTGCCCACGCCATGGTCGGCACCTTCCTCGGCATCTTGCTCGCCTACGGCTTTGTCTCGCCGCTGGCGGCGCGGGTCGAGCACCAGGTGGACGAAACCGTGAAGATGTACGAGTGCATCAAGGTCACGCTGCTGGCATCGCTCAATGGGTATGCACCGCTGGTGGCGGTGGAGTTCGGCCGCAAGGTGCTGTACTCGACTGAGCGGCCATCCTTCCTCGAACTGGACGACCACGTCCGCGAAGTCAAGAGCATCACCTGACGAAGAGGAGCGACAGCGATGAGCAGTGAGCACGGTGCGCACCCCATTGTCGTCAAACGCATCAAGAAGAGCAGCGCCGGGCATCATGGCGGATCGTGGAAGATCGCCTACGCCGACTTCATGACGGCAATGATGGCGCTGTTCCTTGTGCTTTGGCTGCTGAAGGCTGCCCAGCCCAAGGACCTGGTGCAATTGGCAGAGTATTTCCGCACGCCGCTGAAAGTGGCCATTGCGGGCGGCAACAAGAGCAGCATGTCTTCCAGCGTGATCCCGGGCGGCGGCACGGACGTGACCCGCCAGGACGCGGAAGTCAGGAAGACGCCCGAAGACGCCACCGAAAAGGCCAAGGAGCGCCAGGAAGCCGAGCGCCTGCGCTCGCTCAAGAAGCGCCTTGAGCAGATCATCGAGAACAACCCGGTGCTGCGCCAGTTCCGCCCCCAGTTGTTGCTCGATATCACCAGCGAAGGTTTGCGTATCCAGATCCTGGATACGCAGAACCGGCCGATGTTCCGTACCGGCAGCGCCGCGGTCGAGCCGTATATGCGCAGCATCCTGCGCGAGATCGGCCCGGTGCTCAACGAGATGCCCAACAAGGTCAGCCTGTCCGGCCATACCGACTCCGCCAACTATTCCAATGGCGAGCGCACGTATAGCAACTGGGAGCTGTCCTCGGACCGCTCCAATGCCTCCCGGCGCGAGCTGATTGCCGGCGGCATGAACGAGGGCAAGGTGCTGCGCGTGATCGGCCTGGCCGCGACCATGCCGCTCGACAAGAAGGACGATCTCGCGCCGGTGAATCGCCGCATCAGCATCGTGGTGCTGAACCAGCGCGCGCAGTCTCGGATCGAGGCTGAGAATGCCAGCGCCGCCGAGGTTTCGATCGCAGCAAAGGCCGGTGAAGCCGGCCAGGAAGTGCAGGCAGGCCTGGCGGCCGCCTCCGCCCCCGCAACCGCAGTCGCGCCGGCCGCTTCGGCCGCCCCGGCTGCGGCTGCGCCGGGCAACGCCGCCGCGGCCCCGGCCAAGCCGGGCAGAGTTCAATGAAGACCGCCTGCCATGCCGGCAGCGGGCTTCGCAGCAAAATTCAGTGAGCCAGGACGGTTATGTCTGTCGATATCGATATCACGCAGTTCTACCAGACCTTTTTCGAGGAGGCGGAAGAGCTCCTCGTGGAAATGGAGCAGCTGCTGCTCGGGCTGGATCTCGAATCCCCCGATGCGGAAGAGCTCAACGCGATCTTTCGCGCGGCGCACTCTATCAAGGGTGGCGCGGCCACGTTCGGCTTCGCCGCCCTGACCGAAACCACGCACCTGCTGGAAAACCTGCTTGACCGTACGCGGCGGCGGGAACTGGCGTTGTCCCGGACCATCATCGACACTTTTCTGGAAACCAAGGACGTGTTGCAAGATCAGCTCAACGCCTACCGTAACGGTACGGAACCCGATCCGGAAACGCTGGCGCGCATCTGCGCCGTTCTTCAGCAACTGGCGCTCGAGGCTGCGGGCGGCACGCCGGCAGCGGCGCCCGCCCCGGCGCCTGTCGCCGCAGCGGCAACCGTGGCCGCCGTGGCGCCTGCGAGCGCCGGCGGCGGCCTGAAGGTGACGCTGGTCAAGGTGTCGCCCTCGGACCAGGCGCTGTTGCGCGAGGAACTCGCCAACCTGGGCGAGATCACCGGCCAGAAGGAAGAGGGCGGCGATCTCACCGTGTGGCTGTCGAGCCAGTGCAGCGCCGACGACATCATCGCGGTATGCTGCTTCGTCGTCGATGGCGACCAGATCGTCGTGGAAGCGGCGGATGCGCCGGCTCCGGCCGCAGCGCCGGCAGCGGCCGAGCCGGTAGCTGCGGCTGCTGCGCCGGCCGCCGCCGCTCCGGCGCAGGCCCCGGCCGCGCCCGCCAAGGAAAAAGCCAAGGCACAGMCCGCCGCGGCCGCGCACGCACAGGAGAACGGCTCCATCCGCGTGCCCACCGAAAAGGTGGACCAGATCATCAACCTGGTGGGCGAACTGGTCATCACGCAATCGATGCTGGCGCAGACCGCATCCGCGCTCGATCCGGTGCTGTTCGACCGCTTGTTCTCCGGCATGGGCCAGCTCGAGCGCAATGCGCGCGACCTGCAGGAAGCGGTGATGTCGATCCGCATGATGCCGATGGACTACGTCTTCTCGCGCTTCCCGCGACTGGTGCGCGACCTGGCCGGCAAGCTGGGCAAGCAGATCGACCTGATTACCTTCGGCAAGGCCACCGAGCTCGACAAGAGCCTGATCGAACGCATCATCGACCCGCTGACCCACCTGGTGCGCAACAGCCTGGACCACGGCATCGAGACACCGGACTTGCGCGTTGCCGCGGGCAAGGAACCCACCGGGCAGCTGATCCTGTCGGCCCAGCACCACGGTGGCAACATCGTCATTGAAGTGAGCGACGACGGCGGTGGCCTGCGCCGCGACAAGATCCTCGCCAAAGCGCTGCAGAATGGCCTGCCGGTGTCGGAGAACATCAGCGACGATGAAGTCTGGCAGCTGATCTTCGCACCGGGCTTCTCCACCGCCGAAGCGGTGACCGACCTGTCCGGCCGCGGCGTGGGCATGGACGTGGTCAAGCGGAACATCCAGGAAATGGGCGGCCACGTCKAGGTTACCTCGCGTCCCGGCCAGGGCACCACCACCCGCATCGTGCTGCCGCTGACGCTGGCGATCCTGGACGGCATGTCCGTCAAGGTGGGCGCCGAGACCTTCATCCTGCCGCTGAACTGCGTGATGGAATCGCTGCAGCCCAAGCCGKAGGACGTGCACACGGCTGCCAACAACGACCGCGTGATGCATGTGCGCGGCGAGTACCTCCCGCTGCTGGAACTGCACCGCGTGTTCAACGTGGCCGAAGCCGTGCACGAGCCGACCCAGGGCATCGCCGTGATCCTGCAGGCCGAAGGCAAGCGCTTCGCGCTGCTGGTGGACCAGCTGATCGGCCAGCACCAGGTCGTGCTGAAGAATCTCGAAACCAACTACCGCAAGGTGCCTTGCATTTCCGCCGCCACCATCCTTGGCGACGGCAGCGTGGCACTGATCGTGGACGTCGGCGCGCTGCAGCGCACCGGAGTGCGCCGCCAAGACCCGGCGCTTGCTTAACGCTCAGGAGAACAAGACATCATGGCCGGCATCGGACACATCGATACCCCCGGGAGCGAAGCTTCTGGGCAGGAGTTCCTGGTTTTCACGCTGGGAAGCGAAGAGTATGGCATCGACATTCTCAAGGTGCAGGAGATCCGCGGCTACGACGCGGTGACCCGCCTGGCGAATGCGCCTGAYTTCATCAAGGGCGTGACCAATCTGCGCGGCGTGATCGTGCCGATCGTGGACCTGCGCCTGAAGTTCCGCCTGGGCAACGTGCGCTATGACCACCAGACCGTGGTCATCATCCTCAATATCGCCGGCCGTGTGGTTGGCATCGTGGTGGATGGCGTATCGGACRTGCTGACCCTGACCGGCGAAGCCATCAAGCCGGCGCCGGAGTTCGGCGTCTCGGTTTCCAACGATCACCTGACCGGCCTTGGCACTGTCGACGGCCGCATGCTGATCCTGATCGACATCGAGAAGCTGATGACCAGTGCCGAAATGGAATTGGTCGAAGCCGAGCTCGCCTGATCCCGACCGGATCCGCCTGAGTTCGCCAAAGCAAGCCCCAGCAAGACCACGGCCAAAAGCCCCGCAACACATGACGCAGCCTCGCCCAACCGCCTTTGCCGCCGGCCCGCAATCGGCGCAGCCCGCTTCCCTGCGGCGCGACGAGCCGCGTGACTTCCTGCTGACCGAGCGGGACTTCGAGAAGATCCGCGCGATGATTCATCGCCGCGCGGGCATCTCGCTTGGCAGCCACAAGCGAGAGATGGTATACAGCCGGCTGGCGCGACGGCTGCGCACGCTGCAGCTGGTCGATTTCGGCACTTACCTGGCGATGCTGGACGCCGATGACGGCTCGGACGAGTGGGAGTTCTTTACCAACGCGCTCACCACCAACCTGACGTCGTTCTTCCGCGAAGCCCATCACTTCCCCTTGCTGGCGGAGCACGCCAAGAAGACCGGCCGGCCCTACTCGGTATGGTGCTCGGCCGCGTCCACCGGCGAGGAGCCCTACTCGATCGCCATCACGCTGGCTGAAGCGCTCGGCGAGCGCGCCGCCACTGTGCTGGCCACCGATATCGACACCCAAGTGCTGGCCAAGGCCCGCTCCGGTGTCTATACGGCCGAGCAGGTGAACAAGCTCTCGCCCGAGCGGCTCAAGCGCTTCTTCCTCAAGGGCACCGGCCAGCGCGCCGGCGCGGTCAAGGTCAAGCCGGAACTGGCGGGCACCATCAGTTTCGAGCCGCTGAACCTGCTGGCGCCGGACTGGGGGATTCGCGAGAAGTTCGATGCGATCTTCTGCCGCAACGTGATGATCTATTTCGACAAGCCTACCCAGGGCAAGATCCTGGAGCGCTTCGTGCCGCTGCTCAAGCCGCACGGGTTGCTGTTCGCTGGCCACTCCGAGAATTTCTCCTACGTGACGCGCGCCTTCCAGCTGCGCGGGCAGACTGTCTATGAACTGGCGCCGCAGTCGGCCCGGCTGGGAGGATCGTGATGCGCACGCCCCAATTGCCGGAGGCGATCGCCACCCGCAGTTACTTTGACCGTGAATTCGGCAAGCAAGCCATCAAGCTGCTGCCCAACGAGTATTACGTGACCCGCGAAGACGTGGTGCTGACCACGGTGCTCGGTTCGTGCGTAGCGGCATGCATCCGCGACGAGACGGCCGGGGTAGGGGGCATGAACCATTTCATGCTGCCGGATGACGATGGCGTGGGCGCCGACCGGCTGCTGTCCGCGTCGATGCGCTACGGCTGCTACGCGCTGGAAGTGCTGGTCAACGAACTGCTGAAGATGGGCGCGCGGCGCGAGCGGCTCGAAGCCAAGGTGTTTGGCGGCGGCGCGGTGCTGGCCAACATGACCACGCTCAACATCGGCGACCGCAATGCGGAGTTCGTGATCCGTTACCTGAAGACCGAAGGGATCCGGCTGGCCGCGCAGGACCTGCGCGGCCCGCATGCGCGCCGGGTCAGCTATTTCCCGCTTACCGGGCTGGCGCTGGTGCGTCGGCTCACGCGCCAGGACGACCAGGTGGTGGTCGAGCGTAACGAACGCGCGCTGGCACGCGCCATTGCCAACTCCGCGACGACGCCCGCACAGGGCGGCGCGGAACTGTTTTCACGGCGTGCACCATCGGCTGCCGTTTCCTGATACGACGAGGACTTTTTCCAGACATGACTGCGGCCAAGATCAAGGTATTGTGCGTGGACGACTCCTCGCTGATACGCAGCCTGATGACGGAGATCATCAACAGCCAGAGCGATATGGAGGTGGTAGGCACCGCCCCCGATCCGCTGGTGGCGCGCGACCTGATCAAGCGCCTGAATCCGGATGTACTGACGTTGGACGTGGAAATGCCGCGCATGGATGGGCTGGATTTCCTTGAACGGCTGATGCGCCTGCGCCCGATGCCGGTGCTGATGGTATCGTCGCTGACCGAGCGCGGCTCGGAAATCACGATGCGCGCGCTGGAACTCGGCGCGGTGGATTTCGTCACCAAGCCCAAGCTCGGCATCCGCGACGGCCTGATGGATTACACCGACACCATCGCCGACAAGATCCGCGCCGCGTCGCGCGCACGCATCCGCAGCAACGCACCCGCCAGCGGGGAAGCGGCAGCGCCGGCGACCCCGATGCTGCGCAGCCCGTTGCTGTCCACGGAAAAGCTGATCATCGTGGGGGCGTCCACCGGCGGCACCGAGGCCATCAAGGATTTCCTGATGCCGATGCCGCCCGATTGCCCCGCGGTGCTGATCGTCCAGCATATGCCGGCTGGCTTCACGCGTTCGTTCGCGCAGCGCCTGGATGGCCTGTGCCGGATCACGGTCAAGGAAGCGGAGCACGGCGAGCGCGTGTTGCCCGGCTACGCTTATATCGCCCCGGGAGATTCGCACCTGCTGCTCGCGCGCAGCGGGGCCAACTATGTGGCCCACCTGTCGCAGGAGCCGGCGGTCAACCGCCACCGGCCGTCGGTGGAAGTGCTGTTCGACTCGGCCGCCAGGCATGCCGGCAAGAATGCCATCGGCGTGATGCTGACGGGCATGGGCAAGGACGGGGCGCAAGGCATGCTGCGCATGCGCGAGGCCGGTGCTTATAACCTGGCGCAGGACGAGAGCAGTTGCATCGTATTCGGCATGCCCAAGGAGGCGATTGCCGCCGGTGGGGTGCATGAGGTAGTACCGCTGCACGCGATGAGCCAGCGCGTGATGGCACGCCTGGCCACCTTCGGGACACGCGCGCAGCGAGTTTGACAGGGCACAAGCGCTGGCCCGGCCGCATACCGGCGGGGCCAGCGCAAGTATTGCAGCAACTTTCCACAACTGTATTGGAGCCGTTAGAGTGGACAAGAACATGAAGATCCTGGTGGTCGATGACTTCCCCACCATGCGTCGCATCATCCGCAACCTGCTTAAGGAACTGGGCTTTGCCAACGTCGAGGAAGCCGAAGACGGCGCCGCTGGCCTGGAGAAAGTCAAGGACGGCAGCTTCCAGTTCGTCATTTCCGACTGGAACATGCCGAACATGGACGGCCTGAGCATGCTGCAGGCGATTCGCGCCGAAGGGGCGCTCGCCAAGCTGCCGGTACTGATGGTGACGGCCGAGGCCAAGAAGGAAAACATCATCGCCGCGGCACAGGCCGGCGCGAACGGCTATGTGGTCAAGCCGTTCACGGCTGCGACGCTCGATGAGAAGATTACCAAGATCTTCGAGAAGCTGGCGAAGGAAGGGGCATAAGGTGGGCGATATGTCGACGACTCCGACGCTAAGCAACGAATCTGCCGAGCAGCTGTTCCAGCGCATTGGCGCCCTGACACGGATGCTGCGCGACAACATGCGCGAATTGGGGCTCGACAAGGAAATCGAGCGCGCCGCGCAGGCCATCCCCGACGCGCGTGACCGCCTGAGCTATATCGCCTCCATGACCGAGCAGGCTGCCGAGCGCACGCTGACCGCGGTGGAGCTGGCGCAGCCGATCCAGTCCGGCATGGAGAAGCAGGCCGAGGCGCTCGACAAGCGCTGGGAAGCCTGGTTCGAAACGCCGGTGGAGCTGGGCGACGCGCGCGAGCTCGTGCTCGACACCCGCGCCTTCCTGACGGACGTGCCGCAGCAGGCGCGCGCCACCGGCAGCCATCTGCTCGACATCATGATGGCGCAGGACTTCCAGGACCTGACCGGCCAGGTCATCAAGAAGATGATGGACATGATTCACTCCCTGGAGCAGGAACTGCTGCAGGTGCTGATCGACAATGTCCCGGCCGATCGCCGCGTGGAAGCGCCGTCGACGTTGATGAACGGGCCGCAGGTGAACCCCGAAGGCAAGGCCGACGTGGTCTCCGACCAGTCACAGGTCGACGACCTGCTCGCCAGCCTGGGCTTCTGATCGCCAGGCACGGACCGCGGCGCCGCTAGCGGCGCCGTGCCGTCCCGCGTGCGCCCCTTCCCCGGGGTGCACTGCCGGAGCGCCCTCGCCGCCAAGGCGGGGGCTGCGCATCGCGCATGCCGGCCCTCCCGCGCGCCGCGCGTGCGCCGCGCGCCCCGCCCAAGCGCCGCCATCGCGCAAACAGCGCCAGAATCCCAGTCCTATTCCGGCTAATGCCCGCCGGTTTCCGCTCCGATAATCGATCCTGACGAACGGCCGTATGCCGCTTCGTAACGGAGCGGCCATGTCCGAAGAAAGCGATCTCGAGAAAACCGAACCTGCCTCAGCGCGGCGCCTGGAAAAGGCGCGCGAAGAGGGGCAGGTTGTGCGTTCGCGCGAGCTCGCCACGCTGATCATGCTGATGAGCGGCGTAGTGGGCCTGTCGACGCTGGGCGGCACGCTTRCCAACAAGCTTGATGCCGTGTTGCACGCCAGCCTGGCTTTCGAGCCTGCGATCGCCTTCGACACGACGCGCATGATGTCGCGCTTTGGCATCGCGGTCTGGGAGGGCCTGCTGGCCTTCCTGCCGCTGCTGCTGTTCTTTGGCGCGGCAGCGCTGGCTGGCCCCATGCTGCTGGGCGGCTGGATGTTCTCCGCCAAGTCGTTCGCCCCGGATTTCTCCCGCCTCTCGCCGCTCAAGGGGCTGGGCCGGTTGTTCTCCTCGCAGTCGCTGGTGGAACTGACCAAGGCCATTGCCAAGGCGCTGCTGGTTGGCAGCGTGGCCGGCTGGGTGTTGTGGCGGCGGTTGCCCGAGGCCATCGCGCTGATGAGCGCGCCGATCCACGAAGCGCTGCTGCACATGCTGGAGATGGTGCTGAGCTGCACCGCGATGGTGGCGGGTTCGCTGGTGCTGGTGGCCGCGCTCGACGTGCCCTGGCAGTACTGGACCTTCTACAAGAAGCTGCGCATGACCAAGGAAGAGGTCAAGCAGGAGCACAAGGACAGCGATGGCGACCCGCACATCAAGGCGCGCATCCGCCAGCAGCAGCGTGCCATGGCCAAGCGCCGCATGATGTCCGAAGTGCCGAAGGCGGATGTGGTGGTCACCAACCCCACCCACTTTGCCGTGGCGCTGCGCTACGAAGAAGGCCGCATGAGCGCACCGCGCGTGGTCGCCAAGGGCAGTGACGCGATTGCCGCGCGCATTCGCGAGATTGCCGTCGAGAACGGCGTGCCGTTGCTGTCCGCGCCGCCGCTGGCGCGCGCGCTGCATCGTCACGTCGAGCTGGGCAGGGAAATCCCTGCCGGCCTGTACACCTCCGTGGCCGAAGTCCTGGCCTGGGTCTATCAACTGAAGCACTGGCATCACAGCAGCGGCCCGCATCCGGCGGCACCCTCCGATCTGCTGGTGCCTGACGAGTTAGCCGTACCGGAAAGCCAAGCATGAACGCATTGACCTCGCTGTTCAAACTGCCGGGGGGCCAGACAGGCGGGCAGATGAAGGCCCTGGCCGGCCCGCTGCTGATCATCATGATCCTCGGCATGATGATCCTGCCGCTGCCGCCCTTTATCCTGGATCTGCTGTTCACGTTCAACATCGCCCTGTCGATCATGGTGCTGCTGGTGGGCATGTACACGCAGAAGGCGCTGGACTTCGCCGCCTTCCCGGCGGTGTTGCTGTTCACCACGCTGCTGCGCCTGTCGCTCAACGTGGCCTCGACGCGGGTCGTGCTGATGGAAGGGCACACCGGGCCGGATGCCGCGGGCAAGGTGATCGAGGCCTTCGGCCACTTCCTGGTCGGCGGCAACTTCGCGGTGGGCATCGTGGTGTTCGCGATTCTGGTGGTGATCAACTTCATGGTCATCACCAAGGGCGCGGGGCGTATCGCCGAAGTTGGCGCGCGCTTCATGCTAGACGCCATGCCCGGCAAGCAGATGGCGATCGACGCCGACCTCAACGCCGGCCTGATCAATGAAGACGGCGCCAAGAAGCGCCGTGCCGAGGTCTCGCAGGAATCGGACTTCTACGGCGCSATGGACGGYGCCAGCAAGTTCGTGCGCGGCGATGCCGTGGCGGGYCTGATGATCATGTTCATCAACGTYGGCGCCGGCATGGTGGTSGGCATGGTGCAGCAYGACCTGGACTTCGCCACCGCGGTGCGCAACTACACGCTGCTGACCATCGGCGATGGCCTGGTCGCGCAGATCCCGGCGCTGGTGATTTCCACCGCCGCGGGTGTGATCGTCTCGCGGGTCTCCAACGAGCAGGACGTGGGCCAGCAGCTGACCGGCCAGCTGTTCTCCAATCCGCGCGTGCTCTACCTGACCGGCGCCATCATTGGCATGATGGGCATCATCCCGGGCATGCCGCACTTCGCCTTCCTGGCCTTCGCCGGCGCGCTGGTGTGGTTCGGCCGCTATGTGGCACGCCGCGACGTGGCGCAGGCGCAGGAAAAGAAGCGCGAGGACCGTACCCCCTCAGTGGCKCCTGAATCGACCGAAGCCAGCTGGGACGATGTCACCCTGGTCGATCCGCTCGGCATGGAAGTGGGCTATCGCCTGATCCCGCTCGTGGACCGCGCGCAGAACGGCGAGCTCCTCGGGCGCATCAAGAGCATCCGCAAGAAGGTGGCGCAGGAGATCGGCTTCCTGGTGCCGGTGGTGCATATCCGCGACAACCTGGAACTCAAGCCCAACGCCTACCGCATCACGCTCAAGGGCGTGGAGATCGGCCGCGGCGAGGCCGCGCCCGGGCAGTGGATGGCGATCAACCCCGGCCAGGTGTCCGGCGCGCTGCCGGGCACGCCCAGCCAGGACCCGGCCTTTGGCCTGCCCGCGGTGTGGATCGAGAGCGGTCTCAAGGAGCAGGCGCAGACCTACGGCTACACGGTGGTGGACGCAAGCACGGTAGTGGCGACTCACCTCAACCACCTGATCCACATTCACGCGGCCGAGCTGCTTGGCCGCCAGGAAGTGCAGGCGCTGCTCGACCGCATCGCCAAGGAATCTCCCAAGCTCACCGAAGACCTGGTTCCCAAGGTCATCACGCTCACCGCGCTGCAAAAGATCCTGCAGAACCTGCTGGACGAAAGCGTGCCGATCCGCGACATGCGCACCGTGCTGGACGTGGTGGCCGAGCACGCGCCCAAGGTCAGCGATCCCAACGAGCTCACCTCGCTGGTGCGCATGGCGCTGGGCCGCGCCATCACCCAGCAGTGGTTCCCCAACGGCGCCGACCTCCAGGTCATCGGCCTTGACGCTGGCTTGGAACGCGTGCTGTCGCAGGCGCTCACTAACGGCGGCGGCATCGAGCCGGGCCTGGCCGATGCGCTGCTGCAGCAGACGCATGGCGCGGTGATCAGGCAAGAACAGCTGGGGCTGGATCCGGTGCTGCTGGTGCCGCATCCGCTGCGCCCGTTGCTGGCGCGCTTCCTGCGCCGGACCATGCCGCAACTCAAGGTGCTTTCGCATGCCGAGGTGCCGGACAACAGAAATATCAGGATCACCGCCATGATCGGTGGCACAGCGTGAGGGGTTTCGCAAAATGAGCGTAGCTAAATTCGTGGCGGCCAATGGCCGCGAGGCCTTGCGCCAGGTGCGCGAGGCGATGGGGCCGGATGCCGTGGTGCTGTCCAACCGCACCGTCGAAGGGGGGGTGGAGATTGTCGCGATGCGCGACACCGATCTCGGCGCCATCTCCAGCAACGCGCCCGTATTCACGCCGCCGCCGGCTGCCGCGGTCGCCGTCGACGGCGCCCTTGGCGACCTGCGCGGCGAGCTGCAGACCATGCGCGCCATGATGGAGCGCCAGTTCTCCGGCGTGGGCACGCACAGCCTGCCGTCGATCGGCGGAGACCCGTTGCGCGATTCGCTGTTTACCTGGTTAGTGACCGCTGGCTTCTCCGGGCAGCTCGCCCGTTCGCTGCTGGGTCACTTGCCGCTGGGCCATGACCGGCCCGCCGCCATGACCTGGATCCGCCAGGAGCTTGGGCGCAAGGTGCCGGTGCTGAACGACGAAGATGCGCTCTTCGCCCAGGGCGGCGTGCTGGCGCTGGTGGGTCCCACCGGCGTGGGCAAGACCACCACCACCGCCAAGCTTGCCGCGCGCTTCGTGCTCAAGCACGGCCCGGAACGCCTGGCGCTCCTGACCACCGACACGTTCCGGATTGGCGCGCACGAGCAATTGCGCATCTACGGCGACATCCTTGGCGTGCCCGTGCATGCGGTCAAGGACGCGGCCGACCTGCGCTTCGCGCTGGCGGCGCTGACCGAGAAGCACCTGGTGATCATCGACACCGTGGGCATGAGCCAGCGCGACCGCAACCTGTCCGAGCAGATCGCCATGCTGGCTGGCGTGCAGGCGCCGGTGCAGCGCATCCTGCTGCTCAACGGCGCCAGCCACGGCGACACGCTCAACGAAGTCGTCCACGCCTACCGTCACGATGCCACGCCCGATGGCGGCATCGACGGCTGCATCGTCAGCAAGCTGGATGAGGCCACGCACCTGGGCTCCGTGCTCGACGTGGTGATCCGCCACCGCTTGCCGGTGTACTACGCCTCCACCGGCCAGCGCGTGCCCGAGCACCTTGAGCTCGCCAACGGCGCGGCCCTTGTCGAGCGTGCCTTCCAGACGCCGCGCCGCGGATCGGTGTTTGCCGACGCGGAAGCCGCGCGCCGCGCCATGCCCGCGCAGGACGATAGCGAAGCCGCGCGCACCGCCAGCCCCGGCGGCGCCGACGGCATGCTGCGCTCGCTGACGGACAGCGCCAACGCGGTGGGCGATTGCGTGGAGCAACTGAACGCTGGCAGCTATAGCTTTGAACTGGTCCGCTCGCTGTGGCAGCAACGCAATGAGAGCGCATCCTCGCCGCGCCTGATGGCGCAGCAAGTGCGCGAGGCCGCCTGCCGCGACCTCGCCCGCCATTGCGACCGCTTCGTGCTGTCGCTGAGCGCCACGGTGGCCGCACCGGTGGCGGGACGGCGCGCGCCGCGCCCCTGGCAGCACACGCTGTTCCTGGCGGACCGCGACGGCCTGCCGCTGGCGGCCGCTGCCGCACCCGCAGGCCGCACCGGCCCGGCGCTGCAAGGCGGCCAGGGCGGATGGGAAGCCGATGCCGCCACGCTGTGCGCCGCCATCGCCGCCGCCCGTACCGTGGTCAACGTACTCGACGCCATGCCTGCCGCCCCTGTGCTGGCACGCTGGCAGCAAGCTGGCGAGCGCTGGCTGGCCACCGCACGCAAGACCACCCGCGTGGCCAGCGGCGGTGCCGCCGTCAAGCTCGATGCGCTGGCCGAGACGCTGACCTTCCACGCTGTGCAAGACATGGACTATCGCGGCCGCGATGCGGTGCAGTGGATCGCCCAAAGCCCGGTGCGCGTGCTCGAAGGCCAGGCACGCGGCGCCCGCGCCGCCGCCGAGGGCGGCACCGATGCCGGCTTGCTGGTGTCGCGCGTGGTCGACCGCGAGAACGGCCAGACGCTCGCCGTGCACTACCTGCTGTGCGACCCGGCGCTGTCGGCCGAGGGCGCGCAACTGGCACGCTGGGCCCGCTGGGCCGAAGCCGGCGAAGCGCAACTGCGCACCCTGCGCCATGCGCTGGACCACCTTGGCCAAGGCGACGGCGGCCATGAACCCGCACAGGCCGAAGCGCAGGCCTGCGCCCGCTTGCTCGCGCTGCAGATGGGTGTGGCCGCGCTGCGCCTCGAGCAAGCCTGCGATGATTCGGTCGCCGCATTCCTGGCGCGGCTGACCGGCCGCGCGCCGGCTCGCCAGGCTTGCGGCGCAGCTGTGCTGGTCGAAGGCATCGGCCGTTTGCTGGCCTTGCTCGACGTGCTGGAAAACTATCCCGCCCGCAGCGGCCGCGCCACGCAGCCCGCCGTTCAGGAAGCGCCGCCGGAGACGTTGCAACTGGGCGGCGCCGGGGGCGTGCTCGAGGCGCGCATGAGCGCAAGCCGCGTGTTCGAGACGCTGGCGCAGGGAGAATAAGCCGTGAATTCACTCGCAACCGACCAGGCGGAAAGCCTGCGGCGCATGTTGGCGCCACGCGCCACGCGCCGCGTTGCCGTGGTCGCAAGCGATGCCGGTGCCGGGGCCACCACGGTGGCACTGGGGCTGGCCAACGCCCTTGCCCTGCAAGGCGAACGCGTACTGCTCGTCGATGAGGACCGCTTCGGCGCCCGCGCCACCCGGCTTGCCGGCGCCATGCCGGAAGGCACCCTGGCCGCGGTGCTGGGAGGCGCGGTGACGCTCGACGCAGCGCTCGGCAAGCGTCCCGCCGGCACCGTTGCTGTGCTGCCGGGCAGCCCCCAGGCCAATGGCGACCTGCAGTTGCTCAAGTCGTTTCGCACCGTGCTCAGCGATGCCCGCAGCGATGCGGATGGCGGCTTGTCGCAAATGGCTGGCGCGGCGCATAACCTCATCGTGGTGCTGCGCGCGGAGCCGGCCTCGATCAAGGCCGCATACGCGTGCATCAAGCAGCTCAATCACCTGTACGCCTGCCGGCGTTTCCACCTGGTGATCAATGCCGCCGCCGGGGACGCCGCCGCCAGTGCGGTGCTGGGCAACCTGGCCCGTACCGCCAGCCAGTACCTTGGCGTCGAGGCCAGCCCCGCGGGCAGCCTGCCGCACGATCCGCTGGTCGAGCGCAGTACCGCATTGGGCCRTTGCGTGGTCGAGGCCTTCCCGGCCRCGCCCGCCACCGCCGCATTACGCCKAATTGCCACAGGCATTGCCAGCTGGCCAATGTCCACCGATCCCCGTTCAACCCTGTCGGCACCAATGGCGCCGACGGCCACGGCCCTGGCCTAAGCGCCGGGACCTGCAAGCTAGGACTCACGAGAATTCCACCATGTATACGATTCAGGGAAAGCTCGAACAGACTGATACCGTGACGGCGCATGCGTCGCTGGTGCGTCGCATCGCCTTGCAACTGGCGGCCAAGCTGCCTGCCAGCGTGCAGCTCGATGACTTGATCCAGGCCGGCATGATCGGTCTGCTCGACGCCGCCAAGCGCTATGAAGACACCCACGGTGCGCGTTTCGAGACCTACGCCAGCCAGCGCATTCGCGGCGCCATGCTCGACGAGGTGCGCGCCAACGACTGGCAGTCGCGCAGCCTGCGCCAGTTMACGCGGCGGATCGAGCGCACCGTGCGCGGCCTGGAGCAAACGCTGGGCCGTGCGCCGCTCGATTCCGAAGTGGCCCAGGAACTGGAGCTGCCGCTGGACGAATACCAGACGCTGCTCAACGAGGTCTATGGCTGCCAGCTGCTGCACTATGAAGACTTCGAGCGCTCTGGCGAAGAGGACTTCCTCGACCGGCACCTGAGCGTGAGCGATGACGGCAACCCGCTCACGGTGTTGATGGAGAGCGGCATGCGCGAAGCGCTGATCCGCGCCATCGAGCGCCTGCCCGAGCGGGAGAAGCTGGTGCTGTCGCTGTGCTATGACCAGGAGCTGAACCTGCGGGAAATCGGCGCGGTGCTGGAAGTCACCGAGTCGCGTGTGTGCCAGATCCGTAGCCAGGCGATCACACGGCTGCGTTCGCAGTTGCGCGGGTTGCTGTGAGCTACTGGCCCAAGCGCTTCGCCGCGTTGACGCTCGCCGTGGCGTGCTGCCCGGCACTGGCAGCGCCTGGCGGGCAGGCGCTGCATAGCTGGTCGGCTTCGGTGAACGGGCCTGCGCTGTACAGCAAAGGCCTGCGTACCGTTTCCGTCCCGATTTCACCGACCGGCTATTTGCCGCAGGCGCAGGGCGCAATCACGACAGTGCGGTGGCGCTATAGCTTCTCGCGTACGCCGCCGAATGCACTACAGGCTTACCTATGCAATGCGCAGCGGTGTGTATTGCTTTCGGGGGCTGAGGGGCTGACCGAGGCGTTTAGCGGGGATGACGCTGCCAAGGGCTTTGTGTTTGCCTTTCAGGTGCCGGGGAAGGGGGCGTTGACGCCGGTCTTGATTGGGCAGGCTAACGAGGTGACGGTTGGGTTTCGGTGAGGGGGGCTTAACCGCAACCGCTTAACCGCAACTGCAACCGCAACTGCTTAACTGCAACTTCAACTGCAGTTTCACCACCCCTGCGGGGCGGCGACCTACTTTCTTGTCTCGCCAAGAAAGTAGGCAAAGAAGGCGACCCGGATGCGGCGAGGCGCCGCATAGCGGGAGATTCAAACCATCACGGCTCGCTTCGCGTCGCCCCTGGGTGTTCCCCGCCTTGGGGGCGGGTCACACGGCTAAACCGAGGCGTTGGCCTATCCCCCCCTGCTGGTTTGCTTCCCTCTCCCACTTGTGGGAGAGGGGCCGGGGGAGAGGGCGGGCACTCGCAAGAACGAGATGCCACAAACTACCCAACTCAACCGCTATCCAACTCAACCAGTCGCCAGACTGACCCCTTGCGGCCCGTTCTGCGCGCGCCCGTCGCGCCCATACAGCGTTGTGTTGTCACCCCGTTGCCGCAACGCCAGAATCGCTTCCTCGGTGAACTCGAGGTGCGCATCCACAACCGCGGCATTCAGCGCATTGGCGTCGCTTGYAGCGCGTGCCGCAAACACCAGCGTCCGCCATGCGGCTTCCACCGACGGATCGATCTGGCGCCCGAACAGCTGGCCGCCCGCGCCGGTGCGAATTCCCATGGCGCCCATCTGCGCCTCGCGTGTGCGTGTCAGCGCGCCCAGCAATCCGGCCAGTTCGACCTTGCGTTCCAGCACCCCGGCAAGGGCCTGGTAATCGCCGGCCTTGATCAGGCTTCTTTCTTCGCCCAGCAAGGTGGCGAACTCCTGCGCGAGCTCGGTTTCGCGGCGCAGGTTCTGGATCAGGGACTGGCTCATGGCTTGCCTATCTTGGGGTGGGGTTGGCGATGCGGCCCGTAGCAAGCCGCGATGTCAGGCGCCGCCGCTGAGTTCGCGCAGGGACGCGAGCAGGCCGTCGGCGATCTTGCTTGGGTCGATCTTGATGCGGCCTTCGGAGATGGCCTGGCGGATCTCTTCGACCTTGGCGGTGTCGATATCGTCGTCATGGTCTTCTACCATGCGCGCGCCGATCTCGCGCACCTGGGCCGACAGGGGGCTGCTGACGCGCACGCTGGACGTCTCCGGGGCAGCCGTCGATCCGGGGGCGCCGGCCACGCTGCGCACGGCGCCGTCGATGGCGTCGCTCGGCCTCGACGAGGTGGTCTGATTGATCTTCACGATGATTCCTTGCTGGGTACCTTTGGCTTATCGGATGCTTCGGGCGAAACTTTAGGTCGAATTGCGACGCCGCGGCGCCGTTTTTCCGGCCCCGGAGCGCGCGGTATTGTCTCATGAGCCCGCCCATGAGACG